>DASSFK010000464.1:0-6224 GCA_035694565.1 Sphingomicrobium sp. | reverse complement strand
CTCCCGCTTCAGTTGCTCCTTCTGATGGGGCTGCTGACGATTCTTCCGTCGCTCGTCCTGATGATGACCAGCTTCACTCGAATCATCATCGTCCTGTCGATCCTCCGGCAGGCGCTCGGGCTCCAGCAGACGCCGCCCAATCAGGTTCTGGTGGGGCTCAGCCTGTTCCTCACTTTGTTCGTGATGCAGCCGGCCCTGTCGACAATCAACCGAACCGCGATCGAGCCCTACAGCCGGCACGAGATCGGGGCAGGGCAGGCGATCGAGCGGGCCGGCAAGCCACTCCACGAGTTCATGATCGCCCATACCCGAAAGACCGACCTCACCATGTTCGCCGACATCGCCAAGGCTCCCAAGTTCCAATCGCCGGCCGACGTCCCGTTCTCGATTCTCCTTCCGGCATTCGCGACGAGCGAGCTCAAGACCGCCTTCCAGATCGGCTTCCTGATCTTCCTTCCGTTTCTGATCATCGACCTCATCGTCGCCTCTGCCCTGATGTCGCTCGGAATGATGATGCTCTCGCCGACCATCGTCTCGATGCCGTTCAAGCTTCTTCTGTTCGTGCTGGTCGACGGATGGGCCCTGACCATGGGCTCGCTCGCCTCCTCGTTCGGGAGCGGCTGATGGGCGCCGACGAATATATCGGGATCGCTCAGCACGCCTTGTGGGTGCTGTCGCTCGCCGCTGCCCCAATCCTCATTCCGGCGCTGATCGCCGGAGTGATCACCGGGATGGTCCAGGCGGCGACCTCAATCAACGAGCAGACCCTGAGCTTCGTCCCCAAGCTGATCGTGGTCGCTTTGTGCCTTGCCTTGTTCGGGGGGAGCATCATGGTTCTCCTCGCCGACTTCACGCGCGAGATGTTCGCCCGGATCCCGGAGGCCGCACTCTAGTGCCGCCGCAATTTGCGGGCCTGGACCAGCAGCTCCTGGTTTTCATGGTCGCGATCCTTCGCCCAGGAGCGGCATTCTTCGCCGCGCCGCTGACCGGCTCGCCGCAGATTCCGATGCAGCTTCGGCTGGTAATTTCGCTCGCCATCGGAATCCCGGCGATCCAGCTGTCCGGCTTCCAGGTCCCCGCCGACGGGCTTGTCTCGGGCACGGGACTGTTGCTCGCGACGGGGGAGATCGTCATCGGGCTTGGTCTCGGCTTCGCAGTCCAGGTGGGCTTCGCCGCCGCCCTCGTCGCGGGCGAGACGATCAGCAACGCGATGGGACTCGGCTTTGCCTCGATGACCAACCCCATGAGCGGCCAGTCGAGCACCGCCATCGGCCAGATTCTGACCATGCTCGCGACCCTCCTGTTCCTTGCGAGCGACGGGCATCTCCTGTTCGCGCGCATCGTCTTCGAGAGCTACCTCGCCTGGCCTCCGGGTGGGACCGTCCCGCTCGGGCTTCTCGGCCAGCTCTCGAGCCTTGGAGGCCTGATTTTCGCCGCCGGGCTCGCAATCGCACTTCCCGTCGCGGCAGCCCTTGTTCTGGTCCAGCTGATCCTCGGTGTCCTCAGCCGCTCGGCCCCATCGCTCAACCTGTTCAGCGTCGGAATGCCGGCGGCGATGGTCGCGGGGATGGTCCTGCTGGCAGCGGCCGCTCCGTTGATGGCCGACGCGATATTGGCGGCCGTCAACGAGGGACTGGTCCGGGCGGGAGCGCTCGCCAATGGCGGCTGAAGCCGATCAGAAGACCGAGGCGCCGACCCCGAGGCGACGCCAGGAAGCTGAGCGGCAGGGCGACCTCCTTCAGTCGAAGGAGCTTGGGACAGCGCTCGTCCTCGCCGCGGGCGCGGGCTGGGCCTGGCTGATGGGCCCGACGTTCGTTGCGGCCTGCGAGCAGGTCCTCGTCCGCGGCCTCACCATCCACAGGTCAGACCTCACCGATTTTGACCCCGGCCGGTCGCTGGCCGGCCTGCTCATTCCGGTCGCTCTCCCGCTCGCGGCCCTGTTCATGCTCGCACTCTTGGCGTCGGCGGCGGCTCCGGCCCTGCTCGGCTCGCTCGGCTTTCGAAGTGGAGCCTTCGAGTTCAAGGCGAGCCGGATTGATCCCCTTTCCGGGATCCGGCGGATCGTGAGCCTCAACGGACTTCTTGAGCTCGTGAAGTCGGCGGCCAAGGCGATCCTCCTCGGCTCCATCGGCTACTGGCTCTTCGAGGGCCATATCCGCTCCCTGTTCGAGCTCGCCCGGTTAGACATCCGGTCTTCGTCGGCGATGCTCGGGAGCCTGTTCTGCCTTGCTTTGCTCGCTTTGTCGGGAGGGCTCGCCCTGATCGCCGGAATCGACGTCCCGGCCCAAATCTTCCAGCGAAACCGGCGCCTCAGGATGAGCAAGGAGGAGGTTCGCGAGGACATGAAGCAGACCGAGGGCTCACCCGAGGTCAAGCGGGCGATCCGCCAGCGCCAGCACGAGGTCCTTAGCGGTTCGGCTCGTAAAGCGGTCCGCGAGGCGACCGTCATCCTCACCAACCCGACCCATTTTGCGATCGCGCTGCGCTACGACCCATTGAAGGACGGAGCACCCTTGGTGGTCGCCCGCGGCCGCGGGGAGACGGCGCAGGCAATCAAGGCGCTGGCGAAGGAAGGCGCGGTCCCGGTGCTCGAATATCCGCAGCTCGCCCGGGCCATCTATTTCACGTCGAGGGCGGGCCAGACGGTCGCCGAGGACCTCTATGTCGCGGTCGCAACCGTCCTCGCCTTCGTCTTCCGCCTCGATCAGGCGCTCGCCGAGGGAGCCGCCCAGCCATCCGTCCTCGTGCCCGAGGGCAAGAGGTTCGACGAGAACGGCCGCCCGCTCGCCCCTTAAGCAAACGCGCGTCCTGCCGTTCCTAGTCAAGGAAGGGAGCAGCGATGGTCACGTCAATTGTCAGCAGCCTTGGCGGCGGGTCGGGCCTCGACACCGCCAAGCTAGTCGAGGACCTCGCCAGCGCGTCGCGAGCGCCCAAGGTTGAAATGCTCGGCAAGCGCCTGCAGGCCGCCCAGGCGAGGATCAGCGCGGTTGCCCAGGCCCGCTCCGACCTCGAGAGTTTCGCAAGTTCGCTCACCAATCTCGTCGCCGGCGGCTCGCTCCAGTCGCAGCCGGCCATTTCGGATCCCACGATCCTCGTCGCCACCGCCGCTCCGGGCGTCCGGATCGGGGCCCTTTCCAGCGAGATCGTGGTCGACCGGCTCGCCCGGGCCCAGACCCTCTATTCGGACTATGTCGCGGCGGCCTCGGACCCGATCGGTCAGGGGAGCATGACGTTGAGCGTCGGCGGCCACGACTTCGCGATCGCGGTCGGGGCGTCGAACGACAGCCTTTCCGGGCTCGCCTCGGCCATCAATTCGGTTGCGAGCGGAGTCACCGCGAGCATCGTCACCGATTCCAACGGCGCGCGCCTCGTCCTTCGCGGCGAGACCGGTCTCGCCGGCGCGTTTACCCTGACCACCGCGGATCCGGCGCTCCAGCCCTTCGCCTACGGGAGCGGGAGCGGTCTGACCGTCGGCCAGGCCGCCCAGGACTCGAGCTTCACCGTCGACGGGGTCGCCTATGAGCGATCGTCGAACAGCATTTCCGATGTCATTTCGGGCGTTACCCTGACGTTGCGGAAGGCCGCCCCGGGAGAGCCGACGACCCTGTCGAGCGAACGCCCGACCGAAGCGCTTCGCCAGACGCTTCAGGACTTCGTTGGGGTGTTCAATACGCTGAGGAAGGATATTGCTGCGGCGAGGAGCGCCACTGGCGGCGACAGCGCGCTCAGGTCGCTCGACCGCCAGTTGAGCAGTCTTCTCACGGCCCAGCTCGGCAGCGATCCGGCGATTGGGCGCCTCTCCGACGTGGGCATCAAGACCAACCGCGACGGGACCATCAGTCTCGACCCTGCGAAACTGGAGGCCGCGCTACGCGACCATCCCGACGCCGTCGAAGCGCTGTTCTCGCCCGCGAGCGGCGCTTCGCCGGTGACGGACCCCGGGATCGGCAAAGCGTTGCAGCAGCTCGCAGACAAGGCGACCGGGACGGACGGGATCCTCGAGACCCTCCGTTCGCGCCTCGCCAAGGAATCGGCCGGGATCGTCAAGGACCAGGAGCGCATGGAAGCGCGCGAAACCGCCTACAGGACCCGGCTCGAACGCCAGTTCGGGACCCTGGATTCCCGGATCTCGGCGCTCAAGGCAACCCAGAGCTATCTCGAACAGCAGATCAAGGTCTGGACAAACAGCGAGAACTGACATGCATTTGGCCCAGAAGCGCTACGAGGCGCTGTCCATCACCAGCCGGATCGAGGGCGCCAGCCCGCACGAGCTGGTCGTCATCCTCTACGAGGAGCTTCTCCGCTCGCTCGACGTCGCGAGATCGGCGCTCGTCCTTGGCAAGGCGGATGCATTCCGCTCCGGACGGGAGCGGTCGATGTCGATCCTGATCGCGCTCGAGGCGAGCCTCGACATCGAGCAGGGCGGCGACCTCGCGGCCCTGCTCGGCGGAATTTACCGGTCGATGCGAAGGGAGCTCGCCTCGTTCGGCGCCGGAGGCTCTCCAGAGAAACTGGAGGCCCTGAGGAGCGGGATTGCCGAGCTCCTCGAAGCCTGGACAAAGATCGGAGTGCGCCAGGCGGCCTAATGCGTGATCAGGCCAAAGGCTCGAGCCTGGAACGGAGCTTCCCGAGCGCGGCCTTCTTGATCTGGCAGACGCGCGCGGCGCCGACATTCAGTGCTTCGCCAATTTCCTCGAGGTTCAACTCCTCGACGAAATAGAGCTGGAGGACGAGCGCCTCGCGCTCGCTGAGCTCACCGATGGCATCGGTCATTCCGGCCAGCAGCTGATCCCGCTCGATCCGGTCGTCGGCGCGCTCGCCGAGGTCGGCGAACCACGGCTGGTCGTCGGCGTAGACCTCGTCGAGCGGTTCCTGGCCGACCGGTTGGGCCGAGGCGACCATCGCATGATACGCTTCGGGCGAAAGGTTGAGGGCGTCGGCCATGTCGCCGTCGCTCGCGGGGCGATGGATATGGTTCTCGAGCTCCGAGCGGGCGGCTGCGAGGCGACGGCGGTTGGCCATGCCCGTTCTCGACATGCGCGCCTCGCGCCTCAGGTGGTCGATCATCGCGCCCCGGACGCGGGTCGACGCATAGGCCGAGAAAACCGCCCCGCGCTCGACGAAGGTGCGCGCGGCCTCGACCAGGGCGACGAGCCCAATCTGCATCAGGTCTTCGAGCTCGATCCGCGAGGAGACGCTCGAATGGACGTGCCAGGCGATCCGGCGGACGAGGTCGCGGTGCCTCGCGACGATCGTGTCCGGGTCTAACGGCTCGGCCACTCTCTTGTAGGTGAAAGCATGGTCGCGGATCGGGGCGTGAAGCATCATTGCTCTCCAGAAAAGGCAGGGAGGGCCGCAGGAGCGGGGGGTTCGACGGGGCTTGTGCCGCCGACGACGGCGATCACGTCGACCGCTTTGGTCTCGGGGATCTCCAGGAAGGACAGGACGGGGACGTCCGGAAGATGCGCCCGCAAGAGCCTCGACAGCGCCGGCCTGCAAACCGGCGAGGTGACTACGGCAAAGCTTCTCGCGGCCATCAGCAGGGGCTGGACCGCCCCGTTCACCGAAGTGACGATCCGGCGGGCAAGTTCCGGCTCGAACGGCCAGGCCGCGCCCTGACCGGCGGCGATCGAATCCCCGAGCAGGCGCTCGAGTTCTGAATCGAAAGTGATGACGGGAAGCGCGAGCTTCGCCGGGACGATTGTCTGAACGATCAGTGCGCCGATCTCCTGGCGGACCGCTTCGACGAGGGCGGCGGCGTCGAGCTGGCGAGGCGCGAGCGCGACCATCGCCTCGGCAATCCTCCGGAAGTCCTTCAGCGGCACCCGCTCGGTGAGAAGTGCCCGACAGACGGCGGTGATGGTCGCGAGGCTGTAAGGTTGCGGGCAGAGCCCCTGCGCGAGCTGCGGGTAATGGTCCTTGAGATTGTCGATCAAGGCCTGGCCCTCGTCGAGGCCAAACAGGCTGCTCGAGTTGGCGGCGACCAGCGTGTTGAGGTGGGTCGCTGCGACGGTTGGGGCGTCGACCACGGTATAGCCGGCGACGATCGCGTCGGCCCTGGCAGTCTCGTCGATCCAGACCGCGTCGAGCCCGAAGCTCGGATCCTTGGCCGACCGGCCGGCGATCGGCTCGGGACTGTCGCCCGCAGCGAGCGCCAGAAGTTCGCCTGGAAAGAGATCGTCCTCGCCGACGGCGACCCCGGCGATGACGATCCGATAGCGATT
>DASSFK010000463.1:0-5013 GCA_035694565.1 Sphingomicrobium sp. | reverse complement strand
CGCAACCTGATCGCGCGTGCGCGCACCGAGGGGTCGGTGAGCGCGTCGATGCTTGCCCAGATCGCGTCGCAAGCGCGGATCTTGCTCGCCCGCTAGCCCGTGCGCTTCGCTTTTTTGGTTCCCGACCCGGATTATCCGGAGCCTTGGGATTGGGCGTTCGACGTCGAAGCGAACGCTTTGAAGAGGCGCGGCGTTACGATCCACGCCGTTCCGTGGACCGCTCCGGATGACCTTTCGGACTATGATTTGGTCCTGCCTTTGGTCGCCTGGGGATACCATCTCCGGTACGGCTCGTGGCTGCGCCTTCTCAATCGCTTCGATGCGGAAGAACTGCCGGTCATCAACCCGCCCAGCCTGCTGTGGTGGAACAGCGACAAGACTTACCTGACCCAGCTGGCCGGCAAGGGCATCCCGACCGTCGAGACGATCGAGGTCGAATCCCTGGGAAACGCCGATTTGATGGCCGCCGCGGAACGCTTCGGCACTCCTGAGCTGGTCGTGAAGCCTCCCGTTTCCGCCTCCGCTGCAGGAACCCATCGGATCCGCGCTGGAGGTGAAATTCCCGCCATGGAACGTGGCAAGCGGATGATGATCCAGCCGTTCGTCTCCAGCATTGCGACGGAGGGCGAATTCGCCGTCATCCTGTTCGATGGGATCTACAGCCACACGGTCGTGAAGCGGCCCAAGAGCGGCGACTTTCGGGTTCAGCCGCACCTTGGGGGCATCGCGGAGCCGTGCGATCCGCCTGAAGGAGCGGTCGGCCTGGCCAAGGCCGCCTTGGCGGCGGCTCCGGCCGAAGCGACCTACGCCCGAGTGGACATCGTCCGCGGCGTCGATGGAAGGCTCCAGATCATGGAGCTGGAGCTCATCGAACCGGCTCTATTCCTCGAAGTCGCGCCCCACGGCGAAGAGGCGTTTGCGAACGCTATCCTCGTCGCCGCCGAGCGGGCTAAAGATCAGCGTCTGAGCCGTAGGGTTTCGTAATCAGCTCGAGCAGGTGATTGTCCGGGTCGGCGAAATAGACGCCGCGCCCACCGAAATGCGTATTGACCTGTCCGCCCTGCGATCGGGCCGGATCAGCCCAATATTCCAGGCCGCGCTGCTGAATCCGTTCAAAAGCCGCATCGAACTCTTCATCGCTGACGAGGAAGGCGTAATGCTGCTGCGAGACCGGACCCTCCTTCTGATAATAATCGAGCGACACGCCGTTCGACAGATCGACAACCAGGAAATGGAAGAAGGTCCGCGCGGGCTGCAGGCCAAGGATCCCGGTCAGGAATTGCGACGACCGCGCCTTGTCGCTGCACCAGACGATCGTGTGATTGAGCTCAGCCACCACTCGCTCCTTCGCGCAGGAAAAGCCACTGCCGAACCGCTGAGGTCAGGTTGGGGATCGGCCGGGATTCCAGCCGGGCCGCGTCAATGTCCGCAATCAATGCGCTCAACGGCCTTTCCGCCTCCAGGGCCGCGCGCTCCAGCGCACTCCAGAACATCGGCTCAAGGCTGATCGAGGTCTCGTGCCCGGCGATCGTCACCGACCGCTTCACAGGACGCCCCAAGCCTCCGGCCTTGACCATCAATACATGTGCTGCCCACCGTTGATCGACAAAGTCGAGCCGGTGATGAAGCCGCCATTCTCGTCGACCAGGAACGATACTCCGCGGGCGATCTCGTCGGCGCGGCCGAGCCGGTTGACCGG
The DNA here is from genome assembly GCA_035694565.1 of Sphingomicrobium sp. Lineage (GTDB taxonomy): Bacteria > Pseudomonadota > Alphaproteobacteria > Sphingomonadales > Sphingomonadaceae > Sphingomicrobium. The sequence goes on along the minus strand of DASSFK010000463.1, from coordinate 3,314 downwards.
GATCTTCGCGATGATCTTGCCGAGCACTTCCTCGGGCACGGCCGCAACCATGTCGGTGTCGATGTATCCCGGAGCGATCGCATTGACGGTCACGCCCACTCTCGCGCCTTCCTGCGCCAGTGCCTTGGTGAAGCCGTGGATGCCCGATTTCGCAGCGGCATAGTTGACCTGCCCGTACTGCCCGGCCTGGCCGTTGATCGAGCCGATGTTGACGATGCGCCCGTAACCGCGGCCGGTCATGCCCTCCCACACCGCCTTGGCCATGTTGAAGCAGCCGCCGAGATTTGTATCCATCACTTCCTGCCACTTCTGGTGGTCCATCCGCTTCATCGTCGTGTCGCGGGTAATGCCGGCATTGTTGACCAGTACGTCGACCGGGCCGATTTCGGTTTCGACCTTCGCGACGCCATCCTGGCAGGCTGAGAAGTCGGACACGTCCCATCTGTAGGCCGGGATTCCGGTGCGCTCCGTGAACTCGCGCGCGCGTTCCTCATTGCCGGCATAATTCGCGGCGACTTTCATCCCCTGGTCGCGGAGCGCGACGCTGATCGCTTCGCCAATCCCACGGGTTCCGCCGGTTACAATCGCAACGCGTGCCATGAGTCTCTCCCTGTTTCTCTCCCCTGTAGAGGCACTTATGGTTACGGCAGCCAGCCTGCAAGTTCGCGGCGTATAAGCGCCTCCAGCATGGTCGTGCCTTCGGCCGACACGTTGAGGCATTCGAGCCGCTCGAAGGCTTCCCCGCCGTTCGCAATGAACGTCTCGCGACCGCGGATTCCGAGCTCTTCGATCGTCTCCACGCAGTCGGCCGAGAATCCCGGAGCGGCGATGGCGATGCGTGTGACACCCTGCTTCGGGTAGGCGGCCAGTACCTTGTCGGTTGCGGGATCCAGCCATTTGGCGCGGCCGAACCGCGACTGGAACGCAATGTCGGTTGGAATGCTGAGCCGCTCGCCGAGCAGCCGCGCCGTCTTCTGACAGTGACAATGATAAGGATCGCCAAGGTCCAGCGTGCGCCGCGGCATTCCGTGAAAGCTCAGCAGCAGCCGCTGCGGCGCAAAGTCGAGCGCTGCCAGCTGGCGCTCGATATTCGCTTTGAGAGCGTCGAGATGCAGTTCATCGTCGTAGTAGGGCGGAAGCGTTCGCAAGGCCGGTTGGCGTCGCATCGATGCCAGCTTGCCGAACACTGCATCGACCGCGCTTGCCGTCGTCGCTGCGCAAAACTGCGGATAGAGCGGCGCGGCGAGAATGCGCTCGCAGCCAAGCGTGGCGAGGTTCTCGATCGATCGCCCAATCCCCGGATTGCCGTAACGCATCGCGAAATCGACAATCACGGTCTCGCCAAGACGCTCCTGGAGCGCTTCGGACTGCCGCCGCGTGATCGCCGCGAGCGGCGATCCTTCCTCGGTCCAAACCTGCTTGTAGGCGTGCGCCGACTTTCTCGGACGCGTGCGCAGGATGATGCCGTGGAGGATCGGCAGCCAGGCGAGACGGGGAATTTCGATCACTCGAGGATCGCTCAGGAACTCCGCGAGGTATCGGCGCACCGCTGCGGTTTCGGGGGCGTCGGGCGTTCCGAGGTTGATCAGCAAAACGCCGATGCGGCCGCCCACGACTTGCGGGTGATCGGAAGGCGTCAATGCCGGTACTTCGCCTTGATCGCGACGCGGTCGATCTTGCCGGTGCCGAGCTTGGGCAGCGGCTCACTCGCGAAGATGAAGCGCGTCGGGATCTTGAACGCCGCAATCCGAGGTTCGAGGAAGGCGCGCAGGTCCTCCTCCGTGAGGTTGCTTCCCTCGTGGGAATGGATGACCGCGACCGGCACCTCGCCGAGCCGGTCGTCCGGAATCCCGAAAACGCTGGCCTCGGCGACCGCCGGGCAGGCATAGATTTCGGCCTCGACATCGGCGCAGGCGATGTTCTCGCCGCCGCGAATGATGATGTCCTTCTTCCGGTCGACGATGAAGAGATATCCGTCCTCGTCGAGGTAGCCGACATCGCCGGTCCGCATATAGCCATCGGCCGTGAACGCGGCCTCGGTAGCGGCCGGATTCTCCCAATAGCATTTGATGTTCGCCGCCGAGCGGATCCCGATTTCGCCGCGCTCGAACGTCGGCAAATGCTTGTCTCCCGCTCCCAGGATCGCGAGTTCCACATAGGGCTTTTGCGCACGTCCGGTGGAGTCCGGCTTGGCGGCATAATTGCCCCAAAAGTTGGAGCAGCCGACCGCGTTCGTCTCGGTCAGTCCATAACCGAGCGCCGGCTGCGCCTTCGGGAATTCCCGGCTCAGCCGTTCGACATGGCTTATCGGCCGCGGAGCTCCGCCAGCTGCAATGTCGGTGAGCGACGACAAATCGTACTTGTGGCGATCGGGATGGTTCATCAGTTCGAGGCTCATGGTCGGAACACCGACAAAGTAAGTGATTCCTTCCTCCTCGATCAGCCGAAGCGCCTCACCCGCATCCCACTTCGGCATCATCACCATCGTCCGGCTGATGACAAAGCTGTTGAGCATGACTGGAACCTCGCCGGTCACATGGAACAGCGGGACGTTGATCAACGTGCGTTTGAATGCGGGAGCGCGATTCTCCTCGGTCATGATGCCGAGCAGAACGATCAGGCCGGTCGCATAGGCGTAGACGCCCGTGGTGACCGCCCGATGCGTCGACAAGGCGCCCTTTGCTTCGCCGGTCGAGCCGGACGTAAACAGGATCGTCGCGTCGTCTTCGGGCGCGACATCGGGCAGTGGCGCCTCGCGATCGGCCCCGTCGAGCAGCGGCGCGAGGGCGCCTTTCAGATGCTCCTCGATCGGCAGGACCACAAGCTCGCAACTGCCGCAAACGCCTTCGATCCTCCTGGCCCGCGGAGCGTCCGCGATCGTCAGCCTCGGCGAGACCATGTCGAGCGCATGCTGCATCTCGTGCGGCTGCCACCAGCCGTTGAGCAGTGTCGCGACGCCCCCCGCCTTCAGGATCGCCATGTAGCTGACGACCCACGACGGGCAATTGCGCATCGCAAGGCCGACGCGGTCGCCTTTACGGATGCCACGCCCGACCAGGGCGTGCGCCAGTTGGTCCGACCAACGGTCGAGATCGGCGAAGGTCAGGCGCTCGTCGCCTGCAACAATCCCCTCCGCCTGCGCATTGAGCGCGCAAAAGGTGCGAAAGAAGATTGGAAGGGTGGCCGGGAAGTTGGTGACGATCGATCGGCCCTGTTCGTCCTCGCCGATGATCAGCCGGCCGCCGGGTCCGATGACCCGGCCAAGCATGTCGTCGAACTTAAGGTCGAGCTCAGAGGGCATTCGAACTCCCCAA
>DASSFK010000462.1:0-8847 GCA_035694565.1 Sphingomicrobium sp. | reverse complement strand
AGCGATCCGCCGCTACATGGAACGGCTTCCGAGGGGCGAGCGCGGCTGGCTCGCGGGCCTTAAGGATCCTTCGGTGGCGAAGGCGCTGTCCATCATCCACAGCCGCTATGCCGAGGAGCTGGATATCGAGACTCTCGCGCGCGAGGCGGGCGTTTCAAGGACCAAGCTGGGCGAACTCTTCGCCGAGCTGATCGGCGAGCCGCCGATGCGCTACTGCGCCCGCTGGCGGATGCGCATCGCGGCCAACATGCTTCGCGACGGCAAGCAGAATGCCTCGAATGTGGCATACTCGGTCGGCTTCAACTCGGAGGCTGCGTTCACGCGCGCTTTCAAACGCGAATATGGCGAGCCGCCGGCGACGTGGCGTCGAAGGATCGACGAAGAGGCAAGGAGCCGAGCCGAGCTCGTGAACACGGGCCTTCCGCAGCAGATCGTCCGCTATGCCGTTGCCAAGGACGGAACGCGCCTGGCCTTTTCGATCATGGGCGACGGCACCCCGCTGGTGAAGGCGGCGAACTGGCTCAATCACCTGGAGCACGACTGGAAGAGTCCCGTCTGGCGGCACTGGCTGCACGAATTCGCACGCGGCCATTCGCTCATCCGATACGACGAGCGCGCGAACGGCATGTCCGACTGGGACACGCCGGAGATTTCGTTCGAGGCGTTCGTCGACGACCTCGAATGTGTCGTGGAGGCCTCCGGCGTCGACAGGTTCGACCTGCTCGGAATCAGCCAGGGTGCCTCCGTGGCGATCGCTTATGCCGTCCGGCACCCGAAGAGGGTGCGCCGGCTCCTGATCTGCGGCGGCTATGCCGCGGGCTGGGCGGCGCGAGGCGATCCGGAGGAGATTGCGCGGCGCGAGGCGCTTCTGACTCTGACGGAAGTGGGCTGGGGCGCGGACCACCCGACCTACCGGCAGGTTTTCACCAGCCTGTACATTCCCGAAGGGACGCCGGAGCAGGTCGACTGGTGGAACGAGATGCAGCGGGTGAGCTGCTCGCCCGAGAATGCGGTGAAGCTGCAGCGGGCGCTGTCGCTGATCGACGTGCGCGAACTGTTGCCGCAGGTCAGCGTTCCGACCCTCATCTTTCACTCGCGCGACGACCAGGTGGTGCCGTTCGCCGCCGGCGAATATCTGGCTCGGAATATTCCGGAAGCGATGTTCGTGCCGCTCGAGGGCGAGAACCATCTGCTTCTGGAAAAGGAGCCCGGCTGGCACGAGTTCGTGCGGCTCGCTCGCCAGTTCCTGCGGCCCGAGGGCGAGGGCCTTGATCCGGTCGTTGCCGAGGCGAAGACCGTCGAGCGCAACGAGGTCTGCGCGTCCCTCGACGGTACGAGAATCGCCTGGTCGAGTATCGGCGAGGGCTTTCCGATGGTCATGCCTGCGGTCTGGTTCCACCAGATCGAAAAGGACCTGACCACTCCGACCTGGAGCCACTGGATCGCGGAGGGGCTGCGCGGGCGGCAGCTCATCCGGACCGACATGCGCGGCGTGGGCCTTTCCGACCCCGATCCGCATCGATGGACCTTCGAGTCCCTGCTCGACGACTTCATTGCGGTGGTCGATGATGCCGGGCTCGAAAAGATCGACATTTTTGGAATGTCGCACGGCGTGCTCGTCGCGATCGCCTTTGCGGCGCGCTACCCGGGGCGGGTGCGCAGGGTGGTCCTGGTCGGGGGCTATGCCGAAGGCTTCGGCGTCCGCGCCGACCCCGAGGAAATCCAGCGGCGCGAAACTCTGCTGAACCTGGGGCGCGGCTATGCGCCGAGTGATCGCGTCTCGTTCGCCCGAATGCTCGGCGCGCTTTACTGGCCCGACGCGAGCAATGAGATGATGGATTGGTTCGTCGATCGCCTCGGAACGATCAGCGTTCTGAGCGAGCAGCTGCAGGACGTCTTCAGGAACATCGACCTCAGGCCGGAACTTGCGAAAATTAAGGCGCCGACACTGATCATGCATTGCCGCGGCGACCGGATCATCCCGTCGAAATGCTCCGAGACGATGGCGGCGCAGATTGAGGGATCGAAGCTCGTCCTCCTCGACAGCGAAAACCACATCCCGCTGGTGCACGATCAAGCGTGGCCGGTCGCGAGGTCGGCGCTGAGGAGTTTCCTGAAAGCGAACGAACGCGCCCTCGCGCACGCGCTCTAGGATTAACGAACGCGCGGTCCGCCGAAGGGAAGGGGCGGCGGAGGACGGCGGTCGCGGCGAGGGAGCTGCGCTTGGTAGGCGACTCCGCAATGCTCGACGCAGTACGGGAAGCCGGGATTGGAGGCCTGACCGCAAAAGTGAAAATCGGGTTCGCCGGGATGACCCATCGGCCACTTGCAGATTCGGTCGTTGAGATCGAGCAGGCTCGTCTTGTCGGCGACCTCAGGGCTCGGCTTGGCCGGGACGAGGCGGCGCGGCGGGGCCGGCGGGATCGGTGCCTGCTGATCGCCCGGACCCTGTCGAATAAAGCCGCCCGGGCCGATCGAGCGATACTGCATTTCCTGCTGGGACCGCTGCGGAGTACGCGCTGCCGGCTGCGCGGGAGCTGCCGCCGGTTCTGCCGCGGCAGGCGTTGCTGAGGCCGTGCGGGGCGCGGGCCGCTCGGCGGGAGCCGCCTTTGGAGCGGGCGCAGCCGCGGCAGGAGCGCGATGCTCTTTCTCCTCGCCGGGCTTCACCGGCGATGGGCGCGCTTCGAGGCCGAGGCGATGCGCCTTGCCGATGACGGCATTGCGGCTGACTCCACCGAGCTCGTCCGCGATCTGGCTGGCGGTCGCGCCCTGTGCCCACATCGCCTTGAGGCGTTCGATCCGCTCTTCAGTCCAAGACATTAACCTGTTTCTCCAATGTCACTCGGCTTGCGGGGGAGGACGCCACCCGATAGGCGCACCCGCGTGACCACTCCAAGCGAGCAATCTCCAGTCTGGGTTCGAACACCGCCGGGAGAGCCGGTATTGCACGGCGTCAACTGGGGCGGGCTCAAGACCCTTTATATCAAGGAGGTGCGCCGGTTCTTCAAGGTGCAGATGCAGACCGTCTGGGCACCGGCGATTACGACGCTCCTCTATCTCGCCATTTTCACGGTCGCATTGGGCCGCGGCGGACGAACAGTGATGGGCGTCCATTTCGCCGATTTCATCGCTCCGGGCCTGATCGTCATGGCGATGATCCAGAATGCCTTCGCCAATTCGAGCTTCTCATTGCTGGTCGGCAAGATGCAGGGGAACATCGTCGATTACCTGATGCCGCCGCTTTCGACGGGCGAGCTGATTGCCGGGCTGGTGGGCGCTGCCGTGACGCGCGCGTTCCTGGTCGGGTTTGCGGTGTGGCTGGCGATGCTTCTTTGGCCGGACGTACACGTGCGCGTCGAACATCCGATCTGGGCCTTCTGGTTCGGTCTGATGGGCGCTCTCATGCTGAGCTTCATGGGCCTGCTGACGTCGCTCTGGGCGGACAAGTTCGACCATGCCGCGGCGATCACAAATTTCGTCGTGACGCCTTTGTCCCTGCTGTCGGGCACCTTCTATTCGGTGGAGCAGCTCGCACCGACGTTCCGCACGATCAGCCATGCCAACCCGTTCTTCTACGTGATCTCGGGATTCCGGTATGGCTTCCTTGGAATCAGCGATTCGCCGATTGCAATCGGGGCGACGGCACTCTTGGTTGTGAACATCGTCCTCTGGGCGCTCTGCTATACGCTCCTAAAACGGGGCTGGAAGATCAAGCAGTAAGCGAATTCAGCGACTTAGCGCGTTAAGACAGTTGAATGCAGGATAACGAACGCATTCAGCCTCCAAGCAACAGGCAAGGGCCACAACATACGCATCAACAGCTCATTAGGAGAGCAAGTGATGCGTAAGGTTCTGATTTCCGCCGCTGCCGCCGTTTCGGCTCTGGCTTTCGCGGTCCCCGCCGCGGCCCAATATTATCCGGCCCAGCCCTACGGCCACGCGTACGGCTACAATAACGCCGGTCATGTCCGAAGCCTGCGGGCACGCGTCGACAATCTGCAGCGCGAGATCAATCGTCTCGACAAGCGGAACGTGCTCAGCGAGCGCGAGGCGGGAAGCCTTCGCGAACAGTCCAGGCAGATTGAACGGCAGCTTCGCTACTCGAGCCGCAACGGCCTTAACCCGAACGAGGCGAACTCGATCGAGCGCCGGCTTGTCGGTCTCGAGCAGCGCATCTCGTACGAGGCTCGCGATGGCAATCGCTATGCCGGCCGAGGCAACAACCAGTGGACTGATCGCGACCGCGACGGCCGCAACGATCGCTGGGAAGACGACCGCGGCTATCGTCACGACTGATCGAACAGCGAGCTGTTCGAGGAGGGGCGCGCTGGGGAAACCTGGCGCGCCTTTTCCTTTTTGGGGCGTCTGGCTATAGGGCCTGGCCGGTAGTCAGCCGTACCCCACAGACCTCAAAAAGGACCCGCCCGAGATGGCCATCACTCCGCTCATGCCCGTTTATCCTCGCTGCGAGGTACGGCCGGTCCGAGGCGAAGGGGTCTATCTCTACGGCGAGAATGGCGAGAGATATCTCGATTTCGCTTCGGGAATCGCGGTGAACCTCCTCGGCCACGGCCACCCGCATCTGACCGAGGCGATCGCCAAGCAAGCGGCGACCCTGGTGCACGTTTCGAATCTGTACGGAAGCCCGCAGGGTGAGGCGTTCGCCAAGCGCCTGGTCGACCTGACCTTTGCCGACACGGTTTTCTTCACGAATTCAGGCGCCGAGGCGGTCGAGTGCGCGATCAAGACCGCCCGCCGCTACCATCACGCCAAGGGCAACCCCCACAAGCACGACCTGATCACTTTCTCGAACGCCTTCCACGGACGGACGATGGCGACGATCAGCGCGACCAATCAGGAGAAGCTTCGCGACGGCTTCGCGCCGCTGCTTCCGGGCTTCAAGGTGGTCGAGTTCGACAACCTCGATGCCGCGCTTGCCGCGGTCGACGACAATACTGCCGGCTTTCTGCTGGAGCCGGTGCAGGGGGAGGGCGGTATTCGTCCCGCAAGCCACGAATTCATCGCCGGCCTTCGCGCTATCTGCGACGAGAAGGACCTGATGCTGGTGTTCGACGAAGTGCAGTGCGGTGTTGCTCGAACCGGCACCCTCTATGCGTACGAGCAGTATGGCGTCGAACCGGACATCATGGCCTCCGCCAAGGGTATCGGGGGCGGCTTCCCGCTCGGCGCCTGTCTGGCAACCGAGAAGGCCGCGGGCGGCATGGTGATCGGCACGCACGGCTCGACCTACGGCGGCAACCCGCTGGCGATGGCGGCGGGGCAGGCCGTTTTCGACGTGATTGCCAACGACGAGTTTCTGGCGAATGTCCGCCAGATGGGAGACCGGCTGCGCTCCGCTTTGGAGCAGATGATCCCGAACCACGACCACCTCTTCGAAAGCGTTCGCGGGATAGGCCTGATGCTCGGCATCAAGATGAAGACCGACAGTCGCGTCTTCGTGAACTGGCTCCGGAGCCAAGGGCTGCTGACGGTTGCCGCCGGAGACAATGTGATGCGCGTGCTTCCGCCGCTGGTCATCGACGAGAGCCACATTAAGGAGTTCGTCGAGAGCCTGTCCGCCGCAGCGGCGCAATACGAGGTGCCAGCCGCCGCCGCATAAGCGGTTGGAAGCCGGGCGCTCGGCTCCTATCTAGGCGTCATGCCCACAGAAGGACTGTCCATCGACGTCGCAATCGGCGTTACGATTCCGGCGCGCGACGCGCGCGGCCGCGCGGCACGCATCGGGCCGGTGCTCGATACCATCATGTCCGCGCACAAATATCCGACGGTCGTCGAGCGTCTGCTCGCCGAGGCGCTGACTCTGACGGCGTTGCTCGGCTCGCTACTCAAGGACCCGCAGGGGCAGATGACCCTTCAGGCACAGACCGAGAACGGGATCGTGGATCTCCTGGTTTGCGATTATCTCGGAGGTGAGCTTCGCGGATATGTGCGGCACGACCCTGAACGGCTTGCGGACGCGGGACCGAACCCGTCGCTCTTCGCGCTGTTCGGCAAGGGCCATCTGGCGATCACCTTCGATCAGCCGATGACCGACGAGCGCTATCAGGGCATCGTTCCGCTGGAAGGCGACAGCCTCGCCCAGGCGGCGCAGAGCTATTTCGCCCAGTCGGAGCAGATCCCAAGCCTCGTCCGCCTCGCGGCCGAGAAGAAGGACGGCCATTGGGTCGCGGGCGGAATCCTTTTCCAGCACCTGCCGGAAGGCGAGGAGGGGCGTGAGCGAATCCATACCCAGCTCGATCATCCCGACTGGCCGCACGTGGCGATCCTCGCTGGGTCGGTGAAGCCGGAAGAGTTGACCAATCCGGAGCTTCCGCTCGATCACTTGATCTGGCGCCTTTTCCACGAGGAGGCCGAGGTTCGCACGTTCACGCCTGTGCAGTTGCGCCGCGGATGTCGGTGCGATCCGGAATATGTTCGGTCGGTGATCGCTCGATTCCCGGAGGAAGAGCGTCAAGCGATGGTGGGGCCGGACGGCTTCATCACGGTCGACTGCGCCTTCTGTTCGCAGACGTTCCCGATCACCCTTGAAGAAGTGTCTTAGCGAAACGAAGCACTCTCTGCGTTAACCTGTTCGTGTTAAAGGGATGCCGATGAAGCGCCCGATTCGAGCGATGACCAGAGTAAGTGGGGCGGCCGTGCTGCTGCTCGCGCTCCCGGCCGCCATTCGTCCGGCGGTCTTCACCCAGACGAGCGGCGGCCTGTGGGAGGTCAGCCGGGCCGAAGGAGGACGACGCAACATTTGCGTCGCCGACCCGATGCTCCTGGCGCAATACGAGCATCTCCGGGCCAATTGCTCGCGGGACGTTATCCGCGACCAGCAGAGCCGCGCGGAAATTCACTATAGCTGCACCGGCGGCGCCTTTGGGCAGACGACCGTTCAGTTGCTGACGCCGCGCTCGCTTCGGATCGAGACTCAGGGCATCTCGGACAATGCACCCTTCCATTACGTGCTCCAGGCGCGAAGGCTTGGGAATTGTTGAGAAAATCCCTCGCTCATTAAGCAAGGGTTTAAATACGCTCCGCTATGAGGAGGTCGTGCCGGTTTTGGCACGCTTTCCTCCCAATCGGGCCTCGGGCCCGGAACTGGGCCGCTCCTCCTCGGATGGGCGGCCCTTCTTTTGTCACTTTTGAGGGCCTAGAGGCGCCGCCATGACGGCAAGCGGATCAGGCAAGAAGGCGGTCGTGCTCCTTTCGGGAGGGCTCGATTCGATGGTCTGTGCCGCGCTCGCCCGTGAGCGGAACTTCGAGGTTCTCGCTCTGACAATCGACTACAACCAGCGGCACCGGGTGGAGCTGGATGCGGCGAAGACGATCGCTTCCACGCTGGCCGACCGGCACATTGTTCTGCCGCTCGACCTGAGAGCGTTCGGCGGATCGGCGCTGACGAGCGACGCAGAAGTGCCCAAGGACGGAATTCAACCGGGGATTCCGGTGACCTACGTGCCGGCACGCAATCTCGTCTTCCTCAGCCTTGCTCTGGCCTGGGCCGAGGCAGAAGGCGCAAGCGACCTTTTCATCGGCGTGAACGCCCTCGACTATTCGGGTTATCCGGATTGCCGGCCCGAGTTCGTGAAGGGGTTCCAGGAGCTGGCGCGGCTCGCCACCAAGGCGGGCAGCGAGGGCGGCGCGATCACCGTCCACGCGCCGCTCCAGGACATGACCAAGGCTGACATTGCGCGGGAGGCGAAGCGACTCGGGCTGGACCCTGGCCTCAGCCGCAGCTGCTACGATCCGGACCCGGAGGGGCACGCGTGCGGCCGGTGCGATGCCTGCCGGCTGCGCGCGAAGGGTTTCGCTGAAGCGGGCATTGAGGACCCAACGGTCTACGCATGACCTATGCCGTAAAGGAATGCTTCCTGACCCTGCAGGGGGAGGGAGTTCAGACGGGCAGGCGCGCGACATTTCTGCGCTTTGCGGGCTGCAACCTCTGGTCCGGCCGCGAACAGGACCGGGTCAGCGCGCAGTGCAGCTTCTGCGACACGGATTTCGTCGGCACGGACGGCGAGGGAGGCGGAAAGTTCGCCGATGCGGACGCGCTTGCCGATCGGGTCGCTCGCGTTTGGGGCGAGTGCGAAGGAGAACGCCTCGTCGTAATCACCGGCGGTGAGCCCATGCTCCAGCTCGATCCGCCTCTGATCGATGCTCTCCACGACCGTGGTTTCCGGGTTGCCGTGGAAAGCAACGGAACGCTTCCCGCAATGGACGGCATCGACTGGCTCTGCGTCAGCCCGAAAGCCGGAACCGATGTCGTTCAGCGGAGCGGCGACGAGCTGAAATTGGTCTGGCCTCAGCAAGGCATCGATCCTGCCGAGCTAGAGACCTGGGATTTCCGAAATTTCCTGATTCAGCCGATGGATTGCGACTCTCGCAATGCCGCGCTCGACGCTTCGATTCGGCTGGTTATGGAACGCCCCAGGTGGAGGCTGTCGTTGCAGACCCACAAGCTGCTTGGGCTGCCTTAGCTTATTCGGCGTTGGCGTCCGCGTTCGAGTCGGCGTTGGACTCGGCCGAATTGTCGGCTTCTTCCAAATTCCCGCCGGGGATCGCAAGATTCGCGCTTTCCGCTTCGACGGCCTCGAGGGCGCTCGCGTCATTTGCGGGGGCCGAGTCAAAGGCGAGGTTCTCGGCGACGCTTCCGTTTTCCGTGGCTTCCTTCTTGCCGCAGGCGGTCAGCGCAACGGTGGTGAAAGCAATCACAATCAGGCCTCGCATAGTCTCTTCCAGCTCACTTCGTCGGGATAAAAAAAGAGGCTGCCGGACGAACCGGCAGCCTCTTGTTCGTCGGCACTCCAGAAGGAGAGCCGTCGAATTACATCGCGTTGTTGC
>DASSFK010000461.1:0-8134 GCA_035694565.1 Sphingomicrobium sp. | reverse complement strand
GTCAGGCGGGGCGAAAAGGCGGCCATGTTTATCTTCGACGAGGAGCTGGGATTGCTGTTCGAGCGCGCCAAGGGCCTCGGAATCGATATCCAGGCAATGGTCGACAGCGGCAAACTGACCATCGAGCAGGTTGATGCTGCCGAACTCACTCCCGGGGAGCTTTCCGCGCGAGTTCGGCGGTGTGTTGAAGAGCTTCAAGCGCAGACCGTCGTGATCGACAGCCTCAACGGCTACCAGGCTTCAATGCCCGAGGAGCAGGCGCTAATCCTCCACATGCACGAGCTGCTTCAATATCTAAACCGTCAGGGCGCCTCGACATTCCTGACCGTTGCCCAGCACGGCCTGGTCGGCGACATGAAAGCGCCGGTCGACGTCACCTACCTCGCCGACACGGTCATCCTGCTGCGTTACTTCGAAGCGCTTGGGCGGGTTCGTCGGGCAATGTCCGTGATCAAGAAGCGGACCGGGGCGCACGAAGACACAATCCGCGAATATCGCATCGATGGCCGTGGGATCACGCTCGGCGAGCCGCTCATGGGATTCCAGGGCGTCCTTCGCGGCGTACCGGAACTGGTCGAAGAGCGTCCAACGCTGCTGGGGCCAGCCGAGTGACGAATGGGGTTTCCGAACGAGCGTTGATTCTCGCGCCGCAGGGACGCGACGGCGCCGTTGCGCGAGGCATGCTCGGCGAAGCGGGGCTGCGAGGCGATGTCGTCGAAAATGTTGTGCAGCTTGTCGCGCTCCTAAACGCCGGTGCGGGTTTTGCAGTCGTCACCGAAGAGGCCCTGACCAGAAGCGATCTTCACGCTTTGTCGGAATGGCTCGAGGGGCAACCCGAATGGTCCGACTTTCCATTTGTGCTCTTGACCCAGCGCGGCGGAGGTCTGGAGCGCAATCCGGAGGCCGGGCGCTTCCTCGACGTCCTCGGCAACGTCACGTTTCTCGAACGACCATTCCATCCGACCACTTTCGTCAGCCTTGCGAAATCGGCGCTGCGCGGCCGCCGCCGGCAATATGAGGCGCGCGCGAGGCTGGAGGAATTGAACAAGCTCGCAGCCGACCTTGAGCAACGTGTTGAGGAACGCACCGCGGAACGACAGTCGGCCATGGCGCAATTGCATGAAGCCCAGAAGCTCGAGACGCTCGGGCAGCTGACCGGCGGGGTGGCGCACGACTTCAACAATCTGCTGACGCCGATCACCGGTGCTCTCGATATTCTCCAGAAAAAATACGGGGATGCGGATGAGCGTTCGGCGCGACTGCTGTCCAACGCACTTCAAGCCGCCGATCGTGCCAAGACCCTGCTCCAGCGTCTGCTCGGGTTCGCCCGCCGCCAGTCCCTGCGCACACAATCCGTGGATATCGCCGCGCTTCTTTCAGGGATGCGCGATCTTGTCTCAAGCTCGGTTGGGCCCACGGTCGACGTCCATCTCAGAGTTGATCCCGACCTGTCATCGGCCTTGGTCGATCCAAACCAGCTTGAGCTTGCAATACTTAACCTTGCGGTCAACGCGCGAGACGCAATGCCGCAGGGCGGACCGCTCACGATCCTCGCCGAAGAGGTAGCGATCGGACCGCAATCCGCACCGAAGCTCAAGCCTGGCCTCTACATCAAACTTTCGGTGATAGACGCCGGCTGCGGGATGGATTCCGAGACGCTGAGTCGAGCTGTTGAACCGTTCTACTCGACCAAGGAGTTTGGGCGCGGAACAGGCCTTGGCCTGTCGATGGTCCACGGCCTCGCCGCGCAGCTTGGCGGCGGGTTCGCGCTGACCAGCGCGCTCGGCGAAGGAACGCGTGTCGATCTCTACCTGCCGGTTGCCGGCGAGGACGCGACGACAGAGCGCACGCCAGTACCCGAATCGATGAAGACCGTCGGACGACGGCTGTCAGTGCTGCTCATCGACGACGAACCTTTGGTGCGAACCGCGACCGCAGAGATGATCCGCGACCTCGGCCATCACGTCGAAGAGGCCGGCGGCGGCGCCGAAGCATTGGCGCGACTGGACGATGGGCTGTCGGTCGACGTCGTGATCACAGACTATATGATGCCGGGTATTGACGGCGGGGCGTTGTCGCGCCGCATCGCGAAGACCGAACGCGACATCCCTGTTCTGCTTATCACCGGCTATACCGGGCCGGCGGACGATGTTCTTCACTTACCGCGTTTGGCGAAGCCATTCGGTCAGGCCGAGATTGCTGAGGCCTTGGGCGGCCTTTTTGAAGACGACGGAAAGATCGTGCGTTTCCCTGGTCGAAAACCGGGCAAGTGAAAGCATTCCTGATGCCCGCTTTGGATCGAAGGCAGCGCTACGCCAATGGCAGCCATGGGTTGAAAGCGGACACTGGCCGTCACTTCTGTTCGGCCAGCCGCCGCAGATAGGCCGTGCGTCGTTCGTCGATCTGCGCGGAACAACTCAGCGCATTGCGACTGGTTTGGGTCACTGGCGTCGATCTTGCGAACGCCGCGCATTCGCGATCACGGGCACGCAGCCACTGCCGCTGTTCCTTAAGAAGGCGTTGTTCGGCTCCGGCGCCACCGTGCGTCCGTGTGTGGACAAGCGTGATCTGCCACTGAGCATTGAGCGTCGCCTCAGCCTCACTGAACCACGTCTCTGCAAGGCACAAAGTGTAGGGCCGGGCATCGTCTGGTGCCGGATTGTCACAGGGCGAAGACGCCTGGCTCGCTTCAAGCTGCGCAGCCGCGGCCAACAGAAGCAAGGACATGAGGCCGACCACCAGTCATTCATCGCAATCATGGCCCATGTCCGCAATGGGTCGAACCGCGCCGCTATTGAGGCAAGGCGCAAACTCGGTGAGGGGAGATAACTTACGATAATTACGTGAAAATCCCCCCGGCTTACCGAGGAGAGGGACTCGTCCCTGCTGTAGACTAGACGCTGCTGCGGATGGCGGGTCCCACGCTCGAGTGGCTTTGATGTCCTTCAAGCTTTGAGCCGGTATCCCCTGTTTCGAGGCGAAAAAACAACTGCCGAACTGGTTCAGTACATGTCAAGTCATTATGACATTAAGAAGGTAATAGACATCGCCTTTCCAAGATCAGACGGGATCAAACATTGATCATCTGGTAATTGTCCAGCGAACATTGTATTGGAAACTGGCCACTGTTGCATCGTCTAGAGAGCAGAAAGCTAGTTTTATTTCCGCCCTCTTGGAGTCACTTGATTGTGACGACTATTCGCACCGTGACGTCTGACGACATTCGAGTAATTATCTGTATGGTGTTCGACCGCCGGGCCTCGCCACACGCCATTGCCGAGTTCAAAAATGCCGTGGTCAAATGCCCTTCGGTTCTTCATTCCGTCGAAGTGAGCGGGACGTTCGACTTCATGGTCGAAGCAACCATCCCGGACATGGAAGCCTACACCGCTCAGCTCAGCCAATGCGCCGGGACGGTCGCGAGGCTGGTCGCCCGTTACGAAGTGAACTTCGTCTGCAAGCGCTTCGTTCGGGCCCATCAGACGAAGCACGCCCTCTGGGTTCCGTGCGATGACGGACTGGTGCGCATCGACTGCGCCCGAATCGACAAGGTCACCGCTGAGGGCGATTACATGCGTGTCCATTCGGCCGGACAAAGCTGGCTGGTCCATTCGACAATGGGCGCTCTGATGGACTGCCTGGAACCGGACAGCTTCGTTCGCCTGCACCGGTCAATCGTCGTCCGCAGGGACTTCATCGAGCGCCTGATCCACAAGCAAACACATTGGATAGCCAAGCTGAATGATGGCACCCTGGAACGGGTTGCCAAAGGTAATGTCGTGGCTCTGCTCGAGAGCGTCCGGAACGGCCCATCGAATCGTGGCGTGGCTTCACCGATGACCCAGGCAACCAACGAACTCTCACGCGTCGGTTGACGAAAATGGAATGCGGACACCCGCTGTCGCCATGACAATTCTGCATCGATCCCGGAGCGGGAGCTGGAAGGAATAGGTCATGGAATACGTCAGGTTCATCTCAGCATGTGCCGCATTCTCGGTTGCAGCAGGTGGGTTCGCTGTCTCACCACCCGCCTTCGCCAAGAACCGCCCAGCCGTCGTTGTCGTTAATCCCGACATCGTGATCAGTCGGATCAGCTTTGCCGACCTCAACCTCGCGTCGGTGTCTGGTAAGGCCACTCTTAACCGTCGGGTCGGCGGTGCAATTCGAAGCCTCTGCTCGGAAGCTACGGGCGTCGATGATCCAAGCTTCGCGACCAGAGCCAAAGACAAAAAGTGCCGAAGCTCCGCGTGGAACCAGGCGGCCCCACAGATTGAACGCGCCGTCGGGCGAGCGCTTGGCATCGCCTCTACAGGGACTTCGACGATTGGCGCCACTGCGATAACGATCGACCTTCCGTAGCGCCATCCCCAGCCGCGCTACGCAGGCCCCCGGAAACGGGGGCCATTTGTTCAACGGACACGTCTGATGTCCGCTTTGGGTCGAAAGCGGACATCAGCTTTCAATTCAGCACGGAAATCTCCCGACGAGGTGGGTGCCCGTCATCGCCGCCTTGGGTCTGCCATTCTCTCAGGTTCCTGTTGTTGGAACCTCCGGAGCGGCTTCTTCGTAGTTCGCGCGCCACGTTGCGAGGCGTAGCTTATGGTCGAGTATCTGCCGGATGACGAACGGGTCCGCGTTGGTCGAGGAGGCGGCGCTCTCGATGCGCTTCACGCGCTTCTCGGCGCCTTCCCGGCAGCCTACTTCCTCCTCGCCTTCCTGATGGACATTGCCTTCGCCCGGACCGCCTACTGGATGTGGGCAGATTTCTCGATCTGGCTGATTACCGCAGGCCTCGTTGCGGGCGCTCTTGCGGTCCTCGTCGGCATCGTCGACTGGCTGGTCCGCAGAAACAGCACTCGCGGGCACGGCTGGAACTGGCATGCCCTCATCACCATCGTTGCTCTGCTTCTCGGGCTCCTCAATGCCTTCATCCATAGCCGTGACGGCTGGACCGCGGTCGTTCCCGAGGGGATCATCCTTTCAGGCGTGACCGCTCTCCTCTTGATCGTCGTGGCCTTCCTCGGAGCGGCCTCGTCGAGGAGGGCGGCGGGATGAGCCGTCTCCGCAACCTCCTCCTGGCCGGGCTTGCGGCATCGTTCGCCGGGGCTTGCAGCGATCCCGCTTTCGACGATTCAAGCCAGATCGGCCCGGACCCGGTCCTGCCCAGGCCGACCCAATTTCTCATCCCCCCGATCAACGTTGCTCCCGGTAAGGGCTGGCCCGCCGGAAAGACGCCGACCGTCGCCTCGGGCCTCGAGATCAAGGCACTCGCGACCGGCCTCACTCACCCGCGCTTCATCTATGTCCTGCCCAACGGCGATATTCTCGCCGTCCAGGCGAAGCCTCCGGCCGAGCCCGTCAAGCGGCCGAAGGACCTGGTTTTCGGCTACGTCATCGGGAAGGCCGACAGTACCGGCGGCCCCAGGCCCGACAACCGCATCTCGCTGATCCGCGATGCGAACGGCGATGGAACGCCGGAGCTGCAGACCGTTCTTCTCGACAATCTCAACGCTCCCTTCGGAGTCGCCTTCGTCGATGGCACGCTCTACGTCGCCAACACGGATGGGATCGTCGCCTTTCCCTACACGCCGGGCCAGACGAAGATCACCGCGCCCCCTCGAGTCCTGGCGCCGCTTCCTGCAGGAGCGATCAACCATCACTGGACGAAGAGCCTGGTCGCAAGCCCGGACGGCTCGAAGCTCTACGCAACCGTCGGATCCAACAGCAACATCGTCGAGAACGGCTTCGACGCCGAACGCGGCCGGGCGTCGGTCTGGGAAATCGACCGCCGGACGGGGGCGGGCCGGGAGTTCGCATCCGGATTGCGAAACCCGAACAGCCCGGCCTTCTATCCGGGCACCAACACCTTCTTCGTGGTCGTGAACGAACGTGACGAGCTCGGCGCGCATCTGGTCCCCGACTATCTCACCTCGGTTCGCGAGGGCGGCTTCTACGGCTGGCCCTATTCCTATTACGGCCAGCATCTCGATCCGCGGGTGAAGCCGCAGAATTCGCTCAAGGTCGCAGCCGCGATCAAGCCCGATTATGCGCTGGGATCGCACGTCGCCCCGCTCGGGCTGACTTTCTACTCGGCCAGTCTGATGCCGCAGTTTCGCGGCGGCGCCTTCATCGGCGAGCACGGCAGCTGGGACCGGCACAATTTCTACGGATACAAGGTGGTCTACGTGCCCTTCGCGGGCGGGCGTCCGTCCGGAACGGCGCTCGACGTCGTCACCGGCTTCATCGATGCGGAAGCCGACAGGACCTTTGGCCGTCCTGTCGGAGTCGCGGTCGATCGGTTTGGGGCACTGCTCATCGCCGACGATTTCGGAAATGCGATCTGGCGGGTGACTCCCGCCGGCTGGAAGCCGGGTCCGGCGCCCGCGCCGGCGGCCCCGGTCACGGCGGCGCGCTAGGTTGAGGCTGCGCAAATGAAAACCGCCGGCACAATCCTGTGCTCGGCGGTTTCTGGTCTTTTGCTACCTTACGTAAGCTTCAGGCGGTCGCGATTGCGACGCTGCTTTGCGCTCGTTCCGCAAAATCCGCCGCAAGCTTGGCATGCCAGGCACGGGCCTGTTCGGTCATGGCCCTTTGGGCGGCCATTCGCTCTTCAACTGCCCTACGCCGGTAGTAACGCTCGTTCGACTCCATCGTCCACGCCTCCCCGAAGGCATCCCCTCCCCTTCAGGCACGATGCGCGATGAGCCCTAATACGAGGTTAATATCCACAGCCCCTCAGATCGGCCCCTCGGACTGTGCCGGACTGACACAAGTTGTGGCAGGCAGGCGACAATCCTGCCGCAATTGCGGATTATCTCGGAAACCTAACGACTCAACGCTCGTTGGTTTGGGGAGAGGCAGGAAAGGAAGACGATGTTTAATCCGATCGAATCCCGCCGCGATCCGTTCGATCCCGCGACCCGCGGCTACCATGCAGTGTACCGCGAGAATGAAGTGAACCACTGCCCGGGTTGCGGGCGGACGCACTGGTATCTCGGCCGCATGCTCGCCGAGTGCGCCTTCTGCGGCACGGCGCTTCCGCTTACCGAAGCGTCCAGCAACGGCAATCGCGCAACGGTAACCGGCTGGAGCTCGCGCGCCAGCTATCATGAGCTTCGCGCGGCCTGAGCGGATTCACTTCGCCTTAGGGCCGGGGGCGATTATATTGCCCTCGCAATGAACAAGCTGTTCGCTTTGATAGTCGCTCTATCGGCCGTGACGGCGCCGGCGCCCGTCGCGGCCGCCGGCGCCGGCGCCTTTTCCGTCGTCAATCAGACCGGTCTCAACATGACCAACCTCACCATCCGCCGTTACGGCACGGATGGATGGAAGGCGCTCGGCTCGGCTCCCTCGCCGGGAGGCCGCGGAAGCGTGGCATTCGCGGATCCCGATTGCGCGTTCGATATCCAGGCGACGCTTCAGGGCGTCGGCACGGTTGTCTGGACCGGGGTCAATCTGTGCGAAGTGAAGACCGTAATCTTGAACCGGAACGCATCTGGCGCGCTCTGGGTCGACTACGAATAGCCTGGAGGCGGCGGCGCTGGATGGGCGCCGCGCGATGACTGGCAACGGCAACTGGCGCCGGCTTCACCGAATCCAGCAGCTTCGCGCCGGCGATGAACACCACGCCGGTGCAGGCGATGGCCAGAAGCACTCCGCCGTTTCCGGGATAGAGGTCGAGATAATGGCGAGCCCGTTCGACGGCGCCGACGGCGATGGCGTAAGTCACCAGCCAGGCTTCCGTCCTGGTCTTGATTGTGAACAGTCGACCGATTTTGCTCAGCATCGCAATCATTAACACCTGAACGAGTCATCGGCAGTTTTGAGCCGTTCCGGCGCTAAAGAACAGGGTTACGATAGGGTTAAGAAGCGATTTCTGTCCCTTTTCGGGAATCACGCCAGGAGGGTCAGATCGAGCGCATCCAGGAGCGCGTTCCGGGCCGCTTCCACGTCGCGGACCAGAGCCGCATTCCGAAGATCGGCATTGTCGATCTCGACCGGCCAGTTCCGCCGGACGATTTCGCTCAGCCGGTCGAGCTTCGAATCATCGACGATGAAGCGCGGATCGATGGTCCCGGGGTCGGCGACGACGCGCAGGCGAAGGCAGGCCGGACCGCCGCCGTTCGCCATCGAC
>DASSFK010000460.1:0-2321 GCA_035694565.1 Sphingomicrobium sp. | reverse complement strand
ATCGACGTGATCGGCGGCAAATGGTTGACAGAAATCAATGTCACCTCGCCTACCGGCATTGTCGCGATCGACAAGTTTAACGGTACCGATACCCCTGCCCGCATATGGGATGCGATCGAGGCTCGTCTCGAGGCACGGCGGAGCGCTTGATCGCATGAACGACTGGGTCATCCGCCTGATCGAGCAATCGGGCTACCTCGGGGTCGGCTTCCTGATGTTCCTCGAGACGGTTTTCCCACCGATCCCGTCGGAAGTGATCATGCCCGTCGCGGGAATGGCTGCCGCCGAGGGCAAGCTCAACTATTGGTTCGTGGTCGCCAGCGGCACTGCGGGCGCAATGCTTGGCAATATTGTCTGGTATCTCGCCGCCCGGGCGCTCGGCGTGGGCCGGCTGGAGCCAATCATCAGGCGCCATGGACGCTGGGTGACGATGACGTGGCCGGAGGTCGAACGAGCCCAGGTCTGGTTTCGGCGCAACGGCGTCTTCTTCGTCTTCCTCGGGCGCCTGCTTCCAACCGTGCGCTCGCTCGTGTCGATCCCGGCGGGCCTGCTCAAGATGCGATTCAAGACCTTCTTCATCGCGTCGACGATCGGCACGCTGGGTTGGACAGCATTGCTTGCGACCGCCGGCTTCAAGCTCCGCGAGAATTTCAGCGAGATCGACCAGTACGTCGGCACCGCTTCGAACGCGATCATCGCCGTACTGGTCGCAGGTTACTTCTGGCGGCTCTGGACCCATCGTCAGTCGAAGGCAGGCGATTAGCCTCACGGTTGCAGCTCGGATCCACGATCCGCTGGGAGTCCTACTCCTGCACCGCTCGGGTCAGGGGGGCCGAGCCCTTTACGTCAGTTCACAGGCGCGAGAAGAGCGAACTGCGGAATGTCGACGTCGAACGTTGCTCCGTCTTCGTCGACCATCCGATAGCTGCCGGTCATCGAACCGTTCGGAGTGTCGAGCGGGCAGCCTGAAACGTAATCGAAGCTTCCGTCAGGGGCGATCAGCGGCATTTCTCCGACCACGCCTTCGCCGTGAACCTCGTGCACGACTCCCCGGCCGTCGGTGATCTTCCAGCTTCTCGACAGCAACTGCACCGATCGGATCGCGCCATTCTCGATCCTCACATGGTAGGACCAGAACCAGCGGTTGATGGAGGGGTCCGACTGCTCGGCGAGATAACTGACGGCGACGCGGACCGTGATGCCGTGAGTCGTCGCGACATTCGGGAAGAGCATCGCGAGCGTATCGAGGCCAGTCACGGCATAAGAGCTATGACACCTTGGCCGCACAAACAACGGCTTAGATGAGCCCGCCGGCCTTCAGGAGACGGTCGACGAGCCGGGAGCGCGCTTCCGGAAGTCCAGCCGAGCGGCCGGTCAGAACATCGCGCATCAGGAAGTGTCCACTAAGATCGAGCCCGTCGCGAATTTCAGGCCAGGTCGCGGCGCCGCCCTCGGTGACAAATCGCGGAAGCGGAAGGAGCTTGCCGGCGTAAGGCTCGGCTTCCGCGGCACTGACTGCCCGGCCGGAACGCGGGCTCACGGCAATGAGGTCGTCGTTCGAACCGGTGACGGCGCAGCGCTCGAGATCAAGTCCGAACCCAAGCTCGGCAAGAAGGAGTAGCTCGTAGCGAACGAGCAAGCTTGCCCAACCAAGAGCCGATGGCGCGGCCTCGATCAGCGACAGCAGGGCATCGAGCGCATCGTAAAGGCGCGGATGGGGCTGAGCCTCCGGAAGCGCCGCTGCGGTGAGAGCAGTCACCCAGTCGATCGCCGCGGCGGGAAGAGGCTCGGAGAGGAGCGGAGCGCGGCTGTGCGTCAATTCTATCTCGGCTTGGGCAAGCTGTTCCTCCGTCCGCGAGCGAAGCCTGGCCTGCACGAGATTGCCCGGGACGACGACCGGCCGCATCCGTCGCCCGCGCGCTCCGCGAACATACGCCGCCTGAAGCCCGTCCCTCGGAGTCATCAGACGCACAATCGCGCCGTGCTCGGCGTGGGTGCGGAGAGCGCAGACGATGGCCGCCGTTTCGATGTTCACGCGTCAGCCGGCCGGGTGAAAGTAATCGTAGAGCTGGCGCGCCATCGTCTTGCTGATTCCGGGAGCGCGTTCGAGATCCTCCAACGCCGCGCCCTTCACTGCACGCGCCGTGCCGAAGTGCATCAGCAAGGCGCGCTTTCGGCTCGGGCCGATGCCGGGGACGTCGTCCAGTGTGGACGTGGTCAGGCTCTTTGCGCGCTTCGCCCGATGCGTGCCGATGGCGAAGCGATGGGCCTCGTCGCGAAGCCGCTGAAGGTAGAAGAGCAAGGCCGAGTTCGGGGGAAGG
>DASSFK010000459.1:0-5686 GCA_035694565.1 Sphingomicrobium sp. | reverse complement strand
GCCTTCGCCATCTCGCCGAGGATGTGGGCACGGCCGTCCTTCGCCTGGGCGAGAGCGGTCTTCATGATCTCCTCGGTGATTCCGGCGACCTTGATGTCCATCTGGAGCGAGGTGACGCCTTCCGACGTGCCCGCGACCTTGAAGTCCATGTCGCCGAGATGGTCCTCGTCACCAAGAATGTCGCTGATCACCGCGAAGTCCTTGCCTTCGAGGATCAGGCCCATGGCGATGCCCGCGACCGGACGCTTCAGGGGAACGCCGGCGTCCATCAGTGCGAGCGAGCCTCCGCACACCGTCGCCATCGACGAGGAGCCGTTGCTCTCCGTGATGTCGGACAGGACGCGGATGGTGTACGGGAACTCTTCCACGCTCGGCAGCATCGGGTGAAGCGCTCGCCAGGCGAGCTTGCCGTGACCGACTTCGCGGCGGCCCGGAGCGCCGAAGCGACCGACTTCGCCGACCGAGTAGGGCGGGAAGTTATAGTGCAGCATGAAGCGCTGGTAGGAGAGACCCTCCAGGCCGTCGATCATCTGCTCGGCTTCCTTGGTGCCAAGCGTCGTGGTCACGATCGCCTGCGTCTCGCCGCGCGTGAACAGGGCCGAGCCGTGCGTGCGCGGAAGGAAGTGGACGATCGCTTCGATCGGGCGAACCGTCTTGGTGTCGCGGCCGTCGATCCGGCGGCCTTCCTTGAGGATCGCCGTGCGGACGATATCGGCTTCGAGACCCTTCACGGCCTTCGAGGCGACCATCTGCTCCTGCGGCTCCGCTTCGGCGAAGGCCTCCTTGGCCTTGTCGCGGGCAATGTTGAGGGCATTGGAGCGCTCCGACTTGTTGGTCAGGCGATAGGCGGCGTCGATGTCGGCACCGACGAGCGTCTTGAGCTTGCCCTTGATCGCCGCCTTGTCGTCGCTCTGCGCGAGCTCCCACGGATCCTTCGCGGCCTTTTCGGCGAGGTCGATGATGAGATTGCAGATCTTCTGGCTGGCGGCGTGGCCGAACATGACGGCGCCGAGCATCTGCTCTTCGCTCAGCTCCTTGGCCTCGGATTCCACCATCATCACGGCGTTCGGAGTGCCGGCCATGACGAGGTCGAGTTGACCTTCGGCGATCTGCTGCTGGGTCGGATTGAGGATATACTCACCGTCCTGGAAGCCGACGCGGGCGGCGCCGATCGGGCCCATGAAGGGCACGCCGGAAATGGTCAGGGCGGTCGAAGCGGCGATCATCGCCAGCACGTCCGGCTCGTTCTCGCCATCGTAGGAGAGGACCTGCGCGATCACGAGGACTTCGTTGTAGAAGCCCGATGGGAAGAGCGGGCGGATCGGACGATCGATCAGGCGGCTGGTCAGCGTTTCCTTCTCGGTCGCTCCGCGCTCACGCTTGAAAAAGCCGCCCGGGATGCGTCCGGCGGCGGAGAATTTTTCCTGGTAGTGGACGGTCAGCGGGAAGAAGTCCTGTCCCGGCTTGACCGACTTTGCGGCGGTGACCGCGCAAAGCACCACGGTTTCGCCGAGGGTCGCGATGACCGCGCCGTCGGCCTGACGGGCGACGTGGCCCGTTTCGAGCTTCAGCGTTTTGCCGCCGATCTCGGTTTCAACAGTATGAATCTTGAACATTTATTGTCCCTTCACCCGGGGCCGGATGCCTGCCGGGGTCATCATTTTCGCGAACTAGCCGGTTCGCGGTCGGTCGGGGCGTTCGTTCCTGCCCCATGAAGCCCCACCGAAATGCGGGACTTTCAAAACGTAAGCGGCCCCAAAATGGGGCCGCTGAGTTACTTGCGGAGGCCGAGCTTCGCGATGAGGTCGGTGTAGCGCTTTTCGTCCTTGCGACGCAGATAGTCGAGGAGCGAACGGCGCTGGTTGACCATCATCAGGAGGCCGCGCCGCGAATGGTTGTCCTTGGCGTGGCTCTTGAAGTGCTGGGTCAGGTTGTTGATGCGCTCCGTAAGGATCGCGACCTGGACTTCGGGAGAACCGGTGTCGCCCGAGCCACGGGCGTGTTCCCCAATCAGCGCGGTCTTGCGCTCAGCGGTAATCGACATCGTCTTTACTCCTTATCTCTAGACGTTGAAGCCCCGGACGACCTTCAGGCCATCGGCCGTAGCTTCCACCAGAGCGACCGGGCGTCCGCCCTCTGTCGCCAGTTGAAGCCCCGGCTTTTCGGGGAAACCGAACAGGCGCTGTCCATGTCGGAGCAGTTGTGCCTGGTCGGGAGTGATGGGGAGGGCCGGGATGTCGTCCAGCGCCGCTTCCAGCGGAAGTACCGCCCCAATCAGCCGCCGCGCCTTAGCGGCTTCGGCGAGAAAGTCCAGCGAAATGGCCCGTTCGAGCCCGAACGGGCCAGCGCGGGTCCTCCTCAACATGGTGACATGACCCACTGTATTCAACGCTCTGGCGATGTCCCGGGCAAGCGAGCGGATGTAGGTGCCCTTGGAAACGCGTGCGTGAAAGGTCGCGCTGTCGCTCGTCGTGTCGTGGAGCAGAAGCTCGAATATCGTGACCTTGCGCGGCTTGAGCTCGACCTCCTCGCCGGCGCGAGCTCGGGCGTAGGCGGCTTTCCCTTCCACCTTCAGCGCCGAATAGACCGGCGGGACCTGCTCAACCGCGCCCGTAAAGAAGTCGATGACGGTTTCGATCTGCTCGCGCGAAGGGCGAACATCGCTCGTCGCGATGATCTTCCCCTCAAGATCGAGCGTGTCGGTTTCTTCTCCGAACCGCACCGTGAACTCGTACGACTTGGACGCGTCGAGCATTCGCCCCGACACCTTGGTCGCCTCGCCGATGGCGATCGGAAGCACTCCGCTCGCCAGCGGGTCGAGCGTTCCGCCGTGGCCTACCCTCTGCTTTGGCTCGCCGGCCTCCCTCAAAGCCCGCTTCACGGCCGAGACAGCCTGCGTCGAGCCAAGCCCGATCGGCTTGTCCAAAACGATCCAGCCGTTGATCATCGCGGTCGGGCGAGGCCGAGGCTCAGCTGTCGAGCCCGGCCCTCGTTCAGCCGCTCGAAGAAATGCTTGCGGCAAAGTGCAATGTATCGGTCGTTGCCGCCGATCTCGGTCTGCTGTCCCTCGGCGATCGCGTAACCCTCGGCATCGACCCGCAAGTTCATCGTCGCCTTGCGACCGCAGTCGCAAACGGCCTTCAGCTCCACCAGCGTATCCGCCAGCGCCAGCAGAGCCGCCGAGCCCGGGAACAGCTTGCCCTGAAAGTCGGTGCGCAGCCCGTAGCAAAGCACCGGAATGCCGATCTGGTCGGCAATTTCGCACAATTGGAGCACATGCCGCTGTGACAGGAATTGCGCCTCGTCGACGAGGATGCAGTCGAGTTCCCGCTTCCTCAGTTCCCCGCCGATCGCCTCGTACAAATCGACGCTATCGTCAAAAATGTGCGCGGGCGCCGACAAAGCGATGCGCGATCCGATGACCCCGGCTCCTGCGCGCTGGTCGAGAGCGGCAGTCCACAACATCGTCTCCATGCCGCGCTCGCGATAATTGAAGTCGGCCTGCAGCAGGGTTGTCGATTTCCCCGCGTTCATTGCCGCATAATAGAAATAGAGCTTGGCCACGGGTCAGCAGTGCCCGTCGGCGTCAGCGATCCTGAAGCCGCTGATGCGTACCGCTTCCGCCTTCTGTTCCCATTGCTCGAAGGCGGGGCGGGCATTCGAAGGAAGCGTGCAGGATCGAGCGACGGTCGCCTTGCCGCCGGAGACCAGCTCCGCCCGGAAAGTATAGGCGATCGGACTGTTGTTGGTGACGGTCATCGCCGTACCGAGCATCGCTCGGACCGCGACCTTGATCTGCCCCCTTGGAACCGTGGCCGACGGAGCGACCTTGCGCGCCTGGGCCGGTTCGCCGTTCTTGATCGTGAACAGCCAGGTCTCGCCTACGTGAACGGTAAGCGCGGCAGCCTGGGCGGGCGCCGAAGCGAGCAGGAGCAAGGCGGCGATCAGCTTCATACCGGCCACTCCTCCTTGAGGATCGCGAACAGGACCGTGTCGCGGACGTGGCCGTTCCAGGTAATTCGGTCGGAGCGGAGAACCCCCTCCCGGACGGCTCCGAGCTTCTTCATCGCCGCCTGGCTGCGATCGTTCCGGCGATCGACCCGGAACTCTATACGGCGGATGCCGCTGTCGAAGGCGCGCTTCAGCATCATGTCCTTCACGCGCCGGTTGAAGCCGCTACCGCGAAGGTGCGGTCGATAGTAGGTTCCGCCGATCTCGAGGCATTGCCGGCCTTCATCGATACCAAGATAACTTGACATTCCGGCAAACTCGTCGCCCTCGAAAAGCACGAACGTCCGGTTGCGCGGATTGGAGCGGTAGAAGGCAATGCTCTCATCGAAGCCGTCCGGGCCGAAGTCGTTGGCGTAGATCGCCCAGATCTCGCGGTCCTCGGCGCAGGCGGACTTCAAGGCTTCGAGTTGATCATCGACGATCAGCTCGGCGCGGCAGCCGTCGCCGGCCATTGGCGCGTCCAGGCCTTCGATCATTCCTCTTCGAGATCCTGCGCCACGTGCTCGGACCGCAGGATCCGGTCGATGTGCGTCCCTTCGTCGAAGCTCTCGTCAGCGATGAACTTGAGCTTGGCTGCATATTTCATTCGAACGCGACGGGCGACTTCACGCTGGAGGAAGGCGGTATTCTGTCGGAGCGCCTTCAGCACGGCTTCCTCGTCCTGACCGAGCAGCGGCTTGACGAAAACGGTCGCGTGGCGAAGGTCCGGGGACATCCGCACTTCGGTGACGCTGACGAGATGCGACTGGAGCACGTCGTTATGCACGTCGCCGCGTTGAAGCAATTCGCTGAGCACATGGCGAACCTGCTCGCCGACGCGAAGCAGGCGCACCGAACGTCCTTCTGCGGTTTCCTGGCGGCGCATCAGCCATTCTCCTTACCGGCGACGAGCCGCGAGGTGAACGTGCCGCGAGCAATCAGGTCGCCGCCTTGGTCGAAGAGCTCGGCCTCGGTGAAGGCGATCGTCTTGCCCATGCTCACCAGCCGCCCTTTGCCGACGAAGCTTCCAAACCTCGCCGCCTTGATGAAGCTGATGTTGCAGTCGATCGTCACCGGGAAAATCTTGCCATCGACGTGCGCGAACAATGCAGGTCCGTGAGTGTCGTCCAGCATGGGGGCGACGACGCCGCCCTGAACGAAGCCCTGAGGATTTCCGAAACGCTCATCGGCGGTGAAGCCGATCTCGATTGTCCCTGCCGCCGGATCGACCGCCCGAAGCGTCCACCCAAGAAGAGCGGACGCCGCGGGAAGTTCGAAACGATCGAAAACCGAAGGCAGCGAAGCGGGCGCGTCCATCGATTAGAGCGTCCGCGCGCGCTCCTCGACCTCGAAGACTTCCAGCGAGTCGCCCGGCTTGATGTCGTTCGTATCGGCCAGAAGCACGCCGCACTCGAGGCCCGAGGTGACTTCCGCCACGTCGTCCTTGAAGCGACGGAGCGAGCTGATCGTCGTCTTCGACACGATGACATCCTCTCGCGTGAGGCGGGCGTTGAGGCCCTTTCGGATGACGCCTTCGAGGACGAGCAGGCCGGCTGCCTTGTCCTTCTTGCCGGCCGGGAAGACCTCCTGGACCCTCGCTCGGCCGACGACCGTCTCGATGATCTCGGGACCAAGCTCGCCGGCCATCGCGCCCTTCACCCAGTCGGTGAGGTGATAGATGACGTCGTAGTAGCGA
>DASSFK010000458.1:0-12112 GCA_035694565.1 Sphingomicrobium sp. | reverse complement strand
TCCGTAGATTTTGTTCGAACCCGCATTGCCACCGATAAGGTTGTCGAGACTGTTCCCTCGTCCATCGATCGACAGGCCGCCGGTTAGCGTCAGGTTTTCAACATTGACGCGCAAGGTATAGGTGATCGACGACTGAACCGTGTCGGATCCTTCCCCCGCATATTCAGTCACGGAGTCGGTCGCTTCAGTGATGACGTAGAGGTCGTCGCCAGCGCCGCCGTAGAGACGATCCGTACCGACGCCGCCCGTCAGCTTGTCGTTGCCCAGACCGCCGGACAGTGTGTCGTCGCCAGCGCCGCCAATGAGGGTGTCGTCGCCGCCATAACCAAATAGGAAATTGGCGCCATCGTTGCCTGTGAGGACATTGGCGAGATCATTGCCTTTCCCGACCAATGCTGATCCTGCCAGCGACAGGTTTTCGACGTTGCTGCCGAGCTTGTAGTCAAGGGAGGCAATGACCCGGTCGATGCCCTCGCTCGTCAGTTCATACACATAATCGGTGGAATCATTGACGTAGTAGTAATCGTCGCCAGCGCCGCCGTGCAGCCGATCAGTTCCCTGACCACCGGTCAGCTTGTCGTTACCAAGGCCACCATAAAGCTGGTCGTCTCCCGCCCGACCGGAAATGTCGTCGTCGCCGGAACCGCCCGTAAGGCGGTTGGCGCCATTATTGCCGTCAATGGCCACTCCGTAACCGAGCGCGCTTGCATCGATGTTGATAGCGAGCAGCCCGGTTGTGACCGCAGCCGGGCCAGTACCCGTGCCAATGACGATACGCTCAATTCCGGAATCGCTGGCGAACATGCTTAGCGTGCTTGCGGTCGTTGCCGAAAAGCGCACTTCGTCGATCCCGGTATCGAAACCGCGATCCACGATTTCCGCAGTGGAATGATCCGCTGCCGAGACGATTACATAAATGTCGCTGCCGGCGCCGCCGTCCAGCTCATCGACACCGCTGGATCCGAACAGGAGGTCATTGCCCGACCCGCCGAAAAGCGAATTGCCAGCGGCACTCGCAGTTAGCCGGTCGTCATGGCTCGATCCGCCCAGAATCTCGATCGAGATCAGAGTGTCGATCCCGGCGCCGCCGGTATTCTGCGGGCCGTTGATGGCCAGGCTGACCGTAACGCCGGTTTCCGCGCGGTCGTATCCAGCCGAATCTGTGCCGTCGCCGCCGTCGAGAAGGTCGTCGCCCTCATCACCTTGAAGGCTGTCATTACCGGCATTGCCAATCAGGTGATCGTTGCCGCCGGCACCGGCAAGCACGTTGATCCCGGCGTTGCCGGTCAGGATATTCGCTTGGTCGTTTCCATCAGCGACGACCCCTCCCGCGAGGGTTATATTTTCGAAGTTGCTCGGCAGGAAAAAGATGTCGCGAGCGGACACGATCGTATCGATTCCCTCATCGGCGGACTCGAAGAAACTGTCGCTTTCGAAAGGGTCCCCGGGATCGACGATGTAAGTATCATCGCCAGCACCTCCGAAAAGCTGATCTGCGCCCAATCCCCCGTCCAGCAGATCGTTGCCGGCGTTGCCGATCAGCGTGTCATTTCCGTCAAGTCCGAACAGCTGGTTCGAGCCGTCATTGCCGGTGATCTCGTTATTCAGTGCATTGCCGGTGCCGTTTATGGCTGCGCTTCCGGTCAAGACGAGGTTTAACTCGTCCTCCGAGAGCGTGTAGGTCACGCCACTCTCGATATCGGCTGTTGCCTTGGCGACGACCTCGAACATTGCAGCGCTGATCACCGTGCCGGGCTCGAGAGTCGCGAACAGGATGCGATTCTGGGGGCCGTTGCCATCGGGATCGAAGAGGATTTGGCCGGTCGCCGAATTGTAGATGATCCGGTGCTCGGGCGCCGAAGGCTCCGCTCCCTGGACAAAGGCAGCGGCATCAAGCGGCCCGAGTTCGAGTCCGGAAAATAAGGCCGCGTCGAGCTCTATCCTGTCGCCGGCTGAGAGGTCGGTAATGTGATCGGCATTGGATTGCGCCGTCGGACCGAAGTAAAACGTATCGGCGCCGCTGCCACCCGTCAGTGTGTCTGCACCAAGGCCGCCCGACAGCCAGTCGTTGCCGTCGTCACCCTTGATGATGTCGTTTCCGGCCCCACCGCTCAGCGTATCATTGCCCCCGGCACCGCTGATCGTATCCGGTGCGGAGCTTCCGACTATGGTATCGTCTCCGGCTCCCCCGTCGTAGTTCGGCTCGATCACCAATTCGAGATTGATGACTTGAATGCCGCCAGGCGTGATGATCGACAGGAAATTCCCGTCGCCGCTGACGCGCATCATCTCGCCCGGAGTGATGGTGCCTGCGGACCATTCGGAGGGATTCAGAGCATCGGCTCCGATCGGATAGGACGCGAGCGTAGCCCAATTGTTCGTATCGAGGACGATCAACTTGTCGATATTGGCGACAAGCACGTAGAGTTTCGACCCGTCGGGACTAAATGCGAGCGCAGCCGGATTGTAGATTTCCGGATGAATGGCGCTCAGCGAAATGCTGGAGCTGAAGTCGCTCTGATAGACCCGCATGGTCATGCCCTGCACGACCATGCCGCCGTCCGGCGAAACCGCGCCGACGGCTGAA
The DNA here is from genome assembly GCA_035694565.1 of Sphingomicrobium sp. Classification (GTDB taxonomy): domain Bacteria; phylum Pseudomonadota; class Alphaproteobacteria; order Sphingomonadales; family Sphingomonadaceae; genus Sphingomicrobium. The sequence goes on along the minus strand of DASSFK010000458.1, from coordinate 9,525 downwards.
CCTCCCAGGCCTACGCCCGCGCCAGCGTAGGGATCGTAATAAACGGCATAGCCGGTCCCGGTTTCCGTATCGAAGCCATGAAGAGGCCAATCGATCCCCGGCGGCTGAGCAATGAAATACGTTGCGTCCGCGGATACCGAGATCGTCGCATTCGGGCGTATTTCCCCCGAAGCAATCCAATAGGCGCTCGTCCCCAGCGTCACCACGCGCAATGGCGCGCTATTCTCCTGCGACACCACGACCGAGCCGTCCGCTAGGAACGCCACATCGTGAAGGGCGGACGTGCCAGGAATGCTGAAGGTCGCGATTGCCCCGTTTGTCAGGTCGATCCGGTATAGAACGCCAGTGCTTCCGCCAGGCTGTTCCTCGACGACCGCAAGGTAACGGCCATTCTGGGAGATATCGATCGCACCGAGCTGGGTGCCGATCGTGTACGTTTTGACCGTGGTGCCGTCGGCTGAGTTGACGACTGTGACGGTATTTCCGGAAACCGTGAAAAACCGCAAACCATCGTTCGAGAAGATCGCGTCGACAAAGCTGCCGGCGAGCGTGCGGATCGCTCCTTCAGGTTGCGTCGCAGGCATTGAGTTCCCCCGTTTCGTTCACTCGAACCGCAAGTACAGATGCGATCAATGCCAAGTGTTAACGATGAAGATAAGGAACGCAACGGGCTGCGTTTGACTGCGACCTTTCAAAAGTATGTCCGCTTTCCACCCATTGGTGACACTAAGGGAAGGTTCGGACGACCTCGATCGCACCGACAATCGCTGCGTTGAAAGCGTCCAGCTCTTCAGCGGGTATCCAGTACTCGCGGTGCGCAATGCCGCCCGCATCTTGCACGTCATACGCAGATAGGAAGTCGCTTCGCACTTCGAAGCGCGTCACATATCCCGAGCCACTCGCGGGGACATTCCAGTCACGGGCGATCTTTACTGCATATTCCTCGGTTGTCACCGGATAGAAGATTGGCTGTTCAGGGAGACGCGGCGGAAACCGCTTCATTCCAGTTTCCTCGATCAATCGGAGCTCCTCTGGTCCCACTGGTCTCCAGAGAGTGATCGTCTCCCGTTTCATCCCACAAGCCTAGTTTCCGGAATGGCAGTTTTCCACCCATTCCTGCCATTAGCCGACCCAGCATTCGCCCTAACGGAGGCCGAAGAGAGGGCTAAGAGGTGTGCGGCACGGCTGCGGCCATAGTCCAATCCTGATAGACCGAACAAATGCCTTCCACCCCGATGCTGCAAAAGTTGCTCGTCTTCTACGGCTCCTATCGAACTGACCGGATGGGAATCCACCTCGCGAACTTCCTCGTCGCCCGCTTTGCGGCGCGGGGCCACGATACACGGCTCATCGATGCCAGGGAGGTGGGCCTGCCGATGCTAGATCGCATGTATAAGGAGTATGCGACGGGCCAGGCGCCGGCGCCGATGGAGAGGCTCGCGCAGCAGATCCGTGGCGCCGACGGCTTCGTGTTCGTTACAGGCGAATACAATTGGGGCATGCAGCCAGGACTAAAGAACCTCACGGACCATTATCTTGAAGAATGGTATTGGCGGCCCGCAGCAATCGCTAGTTATTCAGCAGGCCGTCTTTCGGGTGCCCGCTCGAACTCTGCTTGGCACGGCACGCTGAGCGAAATGGGCATGGTCGTCGTCTCGAGCACGCTCACGGTAGGCCCAATAGGCCAGACCCTTGACCATGACAGTCGGCCGATCGGCGAGCCGGGCAAATGGCTGGAGCGCAACTTCATCCGCTTCGCAGAAGATCTCGAATGGTGGGTGGAGGCAGCAAAGGCTCAGCGAGGCCGCAGCGATCCGCCATTCTGACGTCGAGGGATCGGGAGCGCCGCCGTACTCCGGCCAGGCTAATGTTTGCCTTCGACCCATTCCTGCCATTAGCGGAATGGCAGCTTTCGACCCATTGCAGACATTGGCGGAGGTCCGCTCCCAGCCCGCACCGTCATACGACGAACCAGCGCTAGAGAATGAAGTCACCGACGACGAGGGTCTGGCTACCGTCGAGGCGGATCATCAGGTCGGCGATGCCGTCCCCATCGATGTCGCCATAGACGTAGGTGTTGCCGTTGACCTGCTCGAAGCGGAGCTGGCCTGCGACGTTGGAGAAGGCATTTGTGCCGATGAAGTCGAACGCCTGATGGTCGGCGAGCAGGCTGTTGGCATCGACCCCGGTAAGATCGATCACATCGCCTTCGGCATGGCTGAAGTCGATGATCCGGTCGCTGGTCGATGCCGTCAGGCCGCCGAAGTCGCCGTCGGCAAAGACGAAGCTATCCGCTCCACCGCCGCCGCGAAGGTCGTCGGCTCCGGCACCGCCGGTCAGCTCGTTCGACGCCCCATTGCCGCGAAGCACGTTGTCGAGGCTGTTGCCGGTCGCGCTCAGCGGGTCCGACCCGCGCAGGAACAGGTCCTCGACATTGGCGCCCAATGTGAAGTCGACATTGGTATAGACGCGGTCGCGTCCTGCTCCCGAGGCTTCGATGACCGTGTCGCCGGCTTCACCGACGTAATAGGTATCGTTGCCGAGCCCGCCGCGCATGACGTCCGAACCGGCGCCGCCGTTGAGAACGTTCGCGCCATCATTGCCGACGAGCCGGTTGTCGGATGCATTGCCGGTGGCGCGCACCGCAGTGCCGGTGATGGTCAGGTTCTCGATGTTCGAGGCAAGGGTGAAGCTGATCGAGCTGAAGACGCTGTCCGTCCCTTCACCGGCATTCTCGATCGGACGATCGCCGGCATTGTCGACATAGTAGGTGTCGTTGCCCAAGCCGCCGCGCATGGCGTCGCTACCTGCATCGCCATCAAGAATGTTGTTGCCATCGTTTCCGACAAGGCGGTTGTCCGCCGCGTTGCCGTAACCGCGAACGGCGGAGCCGGTCATGTTCAAATTCTCGACATGCTCGCGGAGCCGATAGTTGACCGAGCTGTAGACGAGGTCGACTCCCTCGTTCGCATTCTCCAGCGCAAGATCGTCCGAATGGTCAACGACATAAATGTCGTCGCCAACCCCTCCGCGCATAGTGTCCGCGCCAGACCCGCCATCGAGCGTATCGTTGCCGGCATACCCGACCAGGCGGTCCCGCCCTTCGAGGCCATCCAACTCATTCGCGGCTGAGTTGCCGGTGAGGGAGTCGGCGAAAGCCGAGCCGACAAGGTTCTCGATCGAGGACAAGGTATCGATGCCCGCAAATCCGGTATCCTGCGCACCGCCGAGCCGAAGATCGACTGTGACGCCACCGGCAGCGCCGGCATAGCTCGCAATATCAGAGCCCGACCCGCCGGCAAGGATGTCATCGCCCCCTCCGCCGTTGAGGACGTCATTACCGCCGGCGGCTTCCAGCACATCGGAGCCGTCATTACCGGCCAGATTGTCGTCAAATGCGGTGGCGAGGAGCGTGTTGGCGCCGTCATTCCCGACGATCATCAGGCCGTTCGAAGCTAGGCTCGCATCGACGTTGAGCGCTGCCAGGCCGCCAGTATCGGCGTTCGCGCTGAGGCCAGTACCGATGACGATTCGTTCGATTCCGTCTTCGCCTGGGCTCAGTGTGAAGGTGCTTGCTACCGAAGCCGCGAAACGGACCTCGTCGATGCCCTCGATATCGCTGATCTCATTGGCCGCGTGATCGCTGGCGGACTCGAAGACGTAGATGTCGTCTCCAGTAAATCCTTCGAGGATGTCGAAACCCGCGCCGCCGACGAGGATGTCGTTGCCAGCCTCGCCGAACAAGTAATTGCTTTCGCCGTTTCCGATCAGCAGGTCATTGTGAGGGCTGCCCCACAAGTCTTCGATCGAGACTAGGGTATCGATGCCTTCGCCGGTGTCCTGCGCGGCGGTAGTGGCGAGTGAAACCGTCACGCCAGATGCGGCGAGGCGATAAAGCGCCATGTCTCTGCCACCCGCGCCATCGATGAGGTCGTTGCCCACCCCTCCTGAGAGGACGTCCGCCCCGGCTCCTCCGGTGAGCGTGTCGTTACCCCCTTGGCCAAAGAGAGCAGCGTTCCCCGCGAAGCCGTTGGCCGCGGTCATGAGGTCGTCGAAATTGCTGCCGTAAACCTCTTCGATGTCGATTAGGGTATCGATCCCGATAGCAGCAGCGTCTGCGCCGCCAACAGAGCGTACTTGCCCAGTGGAAAGCCGGAGATCGACGATGATTCCTGCAAGCGCAGATTCGTAACGAACGGAATCGAGATCGAGGCCGAAAAGGCTCGTGGTCCCAGTGCCGCCGTCGTAGGTGTCATTTCCGGCCGAACCGTAGATGACGTCCATGTCCGTCTCGCCAAAGACGGTGTCGTCTCCGGTGCCATCGTAGATCCAGTCGATGCCCAGGAACCCGCCAGCCCCGGCATGGATAGTGTCGTTACCTTCATCTCCGTGAATCGTGTCGGAGCCGTCGAGGCCATCGATGAAGTCGTTTCCGCCAAGGCCACTAATGTCGTCGCCCAAGTCGGTGCCGATTAGATTGTCATCGCCGGAAGTTCCAAGCAACGGCATGGCTGTCCCCCTTTACGCGGGGCCGAGCCCTCGCTCCATTTTCCCTCGCAGGGGGCCGAGCATCCCCCGTGCAAGGTCAGGCTAAATCGTAAAACAGCCGTGGCAAGGATTATCGTCGGCCGGCACAGAGGCCGCACAATGTCAGCTTTCCACCCATTCCTGCCATTAGCGGAATGGCCGCTTTCGACCCATTGCTGCCGCTAGCGGCTGCGCTAAACTAATCCGAGGGAAGACCAAGCGCGTTGGAGAGAGTGGTCGAAGAGATGGCGAAGTCTAAGGGGGGCGAAAGGGCGTGAGGGATAGTCTAGGGCTTCGACTGGCAGCGATTTTGACACTTTGGTTCATCGGCTCGATGGCCGTATTTCAAATGACCGTGCGCTTTGGAGACACTTACATCAATGGCTTGTACTACGTCTTCTGTGCGGCGTGTGGGGCGCTTGGATTGTTCATCGCAAAGTTCGATCGGGTGGCGAGCCTAATAATGACTCCGGTACTTGCAGCCGCGTCCGTCATGGTCGTGTGGGCTTTGCGGCTTGGTTACTTCGGACTCTGACGCCCGTCTAACGGCTGCTTTCCACCCATTGCGGACATTCGCCTTTGATAGAGAGACAGCTAGAACAGCTTAATCTCCAGCACCAAACTGGTCAGCCGGTGATCGATGCCCTTTCCTGCAAGTGCCTTGGACAGAAGCTCGATTTCCTGAGTTTGCGAGACGTATTCCTGCCATTCCCCATTCTCAGATCGGTCCAAGCCAAAGGTCTTGGGAATGATGACATGAGCTATATCAGCATACGCGAAAGGCTGACCCCACACGCCGCCATCGTTGACATGGGTTGGAGCCAGGTCAGACGCGCGAGGAAGACCATGTGTCCAATAGCCAGCGTCGTCTGAAAGGCGCTGGAATGTCGTCACCGCGCACCAAGAACCGTGCTTGTCGCCGGGACCTAGAAGTTCGGCGCATGTCAGAAAGAACTGGTGCCATTTGTCGGCTGACATCTCATGCATGAGGGCAGCACTTATCGGCTAATGCCTAATGTCAGCTTTCCACCCATTCCTGCCATAAACGGAATGGCAGCTTTCGACCCATTGCAGACATGCCAGAGCTTGCTAGCGTCAAGCCGTGGATAATTTGGACATCTTCCTCGACAGCTTAGTGCGGTGGGTGGGTGCAACCGTCCGAAACAACGCGATCTTTGGTCTACTGCTTGTGGCGATCTTGTGTGCGCTCGGGGCAGCAACATGGTGGGCAATCGCACATTAGAGAACGTCAGCTTTCCGCCCATTCCTGCCATTAGCCGAACGACAGCTTTCGACCCATTCCTGCCATTAGCTCCGGGACACGCAGTCATCGCCGCCTATGCCAGATGGTGAGTACCACAGGTCTACAGTGAGTCTTTTGAAATCAGGGTGAGGCACAGCAACAGAAGTTCGAAAGACACGGCCGCGTGTATGACCGCATACGCTATATAGCCAATCTTCCCCTTGGCCCGAATGACTAGGCAGATCTGCACGACGAGTGCCGCAGCAAAAAGTGCCAGCGCAGGCGCGACTGCCCATGTGTCCCCATAGGTTGTGAAGGGGGCGACGATCCCTGACCAGAAGAGCATCAATATGGTCCCGAATATGGGCCAATAGAGAACATAGTTTCGATTCAGCAAAGGATTAGCCGTGGCGGCCGATAGGGGATGTTTGATCACCAGGATCACCGCCAAAGCTGCAATGAACCCTATCAAAAACAACGATGCCATTTATTGCTCTCTCGCTGCACTTCATCCGGCAATGATGTCATAGCGACAAGAATGCTAACGGCAGCTTTCGACCCATTCCTGACATAAGCTTGCGCGTCTTCAGGAGATTGCATGAACGATGAACTCACTTTCGCGCAGTGGCGTGATCATCGGGTGAAGCGCTTTGTCGAGTTAGCCCTGACGGTGCCTGAGACTGTCCTTGAAGACTACTTGGCAGTGCAGGCAAAGAGCCTTGTCGATGATGCATTAAGGTTTAGTCGCGCCGGATTGCGCGATGATGATCCCATGCCAAGCTAATGGCAGCTTTCCACCCATTCCTGCCATTAGCGCAGTGTCAGCTTTCGACCCATTGCGGTCATAAGGTCGCTTGCTCATAATCGCCTTATGGACATTCGCGCTATTCGCGTGAGCGCCGTCGTGGTGGCTGCTGGCTATTCAACATTGGCCTTGGTGCTGTTGGGTAGCGTCGGCGCTATCGGACTTTTCCCGTGGGTGATTTCGCCAGTCATGATCGCCGCCGTTGTCGTGTTCGTCGCCAGCAAGAAACCAACGCAACGCTCGGCTCTGGCCGTGCTGGCCGCTCTTGCCGGTGTGGGAGCAGGGCCGTTGACGTGGGGAATTGCTTGGGACCCTGGTGACTACAACCATTTGGTGGCCCTGTTCCTGCCCATCTATCAGCTGGCTTTCCTTGTGCTGGCGATGGCGGCTTTTGGGTTGGCTACCCTCATCCGTCGCAACGCTAGTTAGCTTATGACCGCTTTCCACCCATTGCGGACGTTCGACACTGTTTCGCCTCCCAGCTATAGGCATCGCATGAACCGGAACATGTCACGATTACTTCTGGTCGCCTCGGCTCTTAACCTGTCTCTGGGATTATGGCTTTTGCTCGTAGGTGACAGGGCTGCGGGGGGCTCGGCGGTATTGATTGGCGTATTCGGCTTCATCGCTGCTCGGAGCCGCAGTCGAGCACAAAGTCAGTAAAGGCTTTGTTGTCTACCTACGAGCAGCTCACCTCAAAACGCGGTGTCAGCTTTCCACCGGTTGCAGACATTAGGGCACGGGCATTACGAACAGCGAATGAAGCCTTGGTTCGAGTGGTCGTGGTTACTCGGCATCAGACCAGTTCATCCGAACGGTTGGATGGCATTTGGCTGCTATTTGCTCGTAGGCATCCCTCTGGCGCTGGGATCGTTGGGGGTGTTTGGGGACCACCCAATGTGGCGTAGCGTCTGCGCTCTATCGTTCGTCGGGAGTTCGTTGGTCTTTTTCTGGACTGTCTTCTGGAACTTCAGTCGTTCCGAATAGCGTTCGCTTTCGACCCATTCCTGCCACCAACGGCTACGCCGCCTGGCGCGTCACCCGGGCTCGAGCGTAGGCTGGGGTCAGTCGGTCATAATTGTCCTGCCAGTCAGCGAATCCGTGCAATGCCTCGAACGCAGTCTGGAAACCAATCGGAGCACGGCTAAACTGAAAGTCGAGCAGCTCCTGCTCAGATGCTGAGGCATCGTCGATCAACTGTCCCTCGACGTCAGTCACATAGAACTTGCCATCCATCCGCACTTTGAAGTTTGGAAAGGGAATACGCGGGAGCGGCACGCCATGCGCGATAACATTCCACCGGCCATGGTAGACCAGCGCATCCATCGTCCAACCGGCAAGGACAATCTTGTCAGCGACTATGGAAGAGGTATCCGGCCGTTCTCCATGCAAGCTACCAAAGATGGCAATGTAAGGCGCCCCGCCATTCTTTAGCCCGCCACGTTTGACGATGACGCCATACCCTAAGCGTCCGTCAGGCACGGTTAGTTCGAAGAGGTCGCCTTCAGAGAGCCTGATGCGCTTCCGTGTCTTGTCTTTGTCGCTCATCAACCGGAACGCTACTGACGATAATGGAAGCTTTCCACCCTTTCGAGACATTGGCGGCTAAGGTCTGAACACCTCCAGATGCAGCACTGAGCGGCTCGAAGACGCACAAATTTCTTGTTTGTTAGCGGCGTTGAGGCCAAGCGTTGCGGCTCATGAAGTCCAATGACATCGCGGCAATCCTCGACCAGCTCTGTTCCATCTACGACCAATCGGTCGCCAACCTTCGAGAAGCGCTTGGCGCTTATTGCGGAAATGGAACTCCTCCCGACCCGGATCAAAGAGCCAAGGGCGCCTTCGCCTACCCCGAATTGCGGGTCACCTATCAGGGTGAACAGACCGCGGGCCGCTTCACCCGGGCCTTCGCTCGGCTGACCCAACCCGGCGTCTACGCCTGCAGCGTGGCCCGGCCCAAGATGTTCCGGGATTATCTCAAGACCCAGCTCGAGTTCCTCGCCGCCGACTATGGAGTCGAGATCGAGGTCGGCCGGAGCTCAAGCGAAATCCCCTACGCCTATGTGCTCGACGGGAGCGGCATCAACGTCGACAACGTCACCCCCGCCGAACTGTCGCGCTGGTTTCCGTCGAACGAACTGTCGCACATCGGCGACGAGATCGCGGACGGTGCATGGGATTATTCGCTTCGCGAGGCGCGGCCGCTGGCCCTGTTCGACGGCCCGCGCACCGACTTCAGTCTTGCTCGGCTGAAGCATTACACCGGGACCGACCCCGAGCATTTCCAGCACTTCATCCTGTTCACCAACTACGTCCGCTACGTCGACGAGTTCGTGCGCTTCGCGATCGACGAGCTTCGGCGGGAGGACAGCCCCTATACCGGCCTGTCGGTGCCGGGCGGCTTTTACGATCGCGGTCACCTGACCGACGCCGAGGCCCAGGTCGCGGCGGGGACTTGGCGGCGGCACCAGATGCCGGCCTACCATCTGATCGCCGACGGCCGCGTAGGCATCACGCTCGTCAACATCGGTGTCGGCCCGTCGAACGCCAAGACCATCTGCGATCATATCGCGGTCCTTCGCCCCGAAGTGTGGCTGATGATCGGCCATTGCGGTGGCCTTCGCCCGACCCAGCGGATCGGCGATTACGTCCTCGCCCACGCCTATCTTCGCGACGATCACGTGCTCGATGACATCCTGCCCGTCGAAATCCCGCTGCCCGCGATTGCCGAGGTCCAGCGGGCCTTGTTCGAGGCGGCGGTGCAGGTCACCGGCGGTGACGAGGACAGCGTGAAGACCCGCCTTCGGACGGGCACGGTGGTGACGACCGACGACCGCAACTGGGAGCTTCGCTTCACCCAGTCGGCCAAGCGCTTCAACCAGAGCCGCGCCGTCGCGATCGACATGGAATCGGCGACGGTCGCGGCGCAGGGCTACCGCTTCCGGGTGCC
>DASSFK010000457.1:0-3684 GCA_035694565.1 Sphingomicrobium sp. | reverse complement strand
AATTACCGCTACTCGATGGATCGTCGTGAAAAGAAGCTCGCAGGTGTCTGCTCGACGATCGGTGACACGTTCAACATCGACCCGACCTTCATCCGCATCGGCTTCGTTGCCGCAGCGATCCTGATCAGCTGGAAGCTCGCTTTGATCGCCTACGTCGGCGCGGGCATCTACATGCACATCCAGCGCAACCGCGCGGTTCGTGGATACGAGCGTCGCCAGGTCAGCGACTTCGACCGGATGGAAGATGTCGGCCGGGTCCGCCCGACGACCCACGCTCTGCGGACGCAGCTGGACGAGACCGACCGCAGGCTGATGGCGATCGATGACCACATCAACTCAACCAATGACGAGCTGGCGCGCGAAATCGAAGCGCTGCGGGAGGAGAAGTGATGGAACCGCTGACGATTGGCATCCTTGCTGGCGGGATCTTCGCAGGACTGACCGGAGCGAGCCTCGCAGCTCTCAAGGGATGGCAGGGCTGGCTTGAGCTGAGGCGCTTCGAGCTGACCCACGACACGGCGGAGCGGACTCTTCCGCCGGCCGGCAACCGGATCGAGATGGCCGACCTTCGTGAACGGGTCCGAAAGCTCGAAGCGATTGCCGCAGGGATCGACCTCTAAGAACCACATTCCCCCGCCGCTGGCTCTCCCCAGTACAGCGGCAAGGCGGCCCAGCTATCCCCTTGGCTGGGCCGCCTTACCTTTACTCGAAGATCAGAAGCCCAGCCGCGCCGTCAGCCGGATGTCGCGCCCGGCGAGCGGTGCGAAATCCTTGAGCTGGCTCGTGCTTCGACGAGCTTCGACATCGAACAGATTGTTCGCCTGAAGCGACAGGCTCAGCTCCGGATTTGCGGCGAACGCATGCCAGTCAAGCGAGGCATTGACCATCGTGTACCCGGGCGTTTGCGTTTCGATCGGAGCCGTTCGGTTTTGGTCAAAGGCGTGCTCCACCTCGAGACGGCCGTCGAATGGCCCCCGTTCCCCGCTTAGTCCTGCCAGGACACGCAACGGAGGCATGAACGGCGCTGGGCCGAAATTCTCCACCTTGGCGTGAACATAGTCAGCCTGAACCTCGCCGGCCCACTTGATGCCCAGCGCTTCACCAAGCTTTGCCTGCAGCTGTCCCTCAAAACCGTAGAAATTCGCTTTGGCGCCGCGGAACTCGAAAACGGGCAGGTCGTCCTCAATCTCGCCGGTGGGAGTCTGAAAGATGAAATTGCCGAAGTGGCTGTAGAAGAGATTTCCGGTGAACTGGACGGGTCCGCCGGTCGTGCGCACGCTCGCCTCTACACCGGCACTTCGCTCAGGATTGAGGTTGGGATCGCCGATTTCGAACGATTGGCTTCCGCCGTGTGGGCCGTGTGCGAACAATTCGTCGATTGAAGGCGCTCGGGCGCTCCGTGACAGCGAAAGACCTGCGCGCCAGCCGGGCGTGAACTCGTATTGGCCGCCAAGCGATCCGGAAACAGTCGTAAAGGAGCTCGAGTTTGCAGGTGTTTCGAGTTGCTCGTCCGCGTCCGATGTCAGCTTGCTGAACTCGACGCGAGCGCCGCCTTCGAACCGCCACGGGCCGCTGACCAGGGTCTGCAGTGTGAACAGGCCTGTCTGGCGCTGGTCGCTGTCCGGAAGGAATTTCTCGGCGCCGCGGATCTTCGCGTTGCGATCAAGGTATTGGAGACCCGACGTCCCGCCCCAGCCGGAGCGCTCCGACTGGACCAGCTCGAGGCGGCCTTCGCCGCCCTTGCTGAAGAAGCTTGAGCCGATCTCGCCCGTGTCCTCAATCTCGTCATGATGATAATTGGAATAGCCTCCGCGCGCCCGGACTTGGCTGAACAAGCCGCTCAAAGGAATCTCCGCGCGAACGTCATAGCGCGTCTGTTCGAGGTCGATCGTTGGAGCCTCCGGTTCGACGGTCGGATCGAGCGAATAACGGATCGGCACCTCGTACTTGGAAAGGTGCCTGGTGACTGAAGCGCCAATGTTCAGGCCCCCGTCTACATAGGCGAAGCCGACCGCGCCTTCCTTGGATTCCGACGCCGAATTCGGAAGCTCGCCCTTTAGATCTGCGAGGGCCTGGATGTCGGGATCTGGGCTGGTGAGCGCCTCTTCGCGGAGCTCCTTGGAGAGGATGTGGTCTCCGGTGCGAAGATCATCGGTCTTCGTCCAGTTGCCGTCGACGTGAAAGACGAACTTGCCTGCAATGGGAACGTCAACCGCGCCGTTGACCAGCCTCTCATTTGCGGCAGTGCCATAACCGGCAAGTGCGTCCACGCCGATCGCGTTCTCGGGCAAGCGACGCGGGATGCGCGAGTCGATAACGTTGACGACGCCACCGATGGCCGACGAGCCGAAAAGGAGCGCTGACGGTCCGCGAAGCACTTCAATGCGTTCGGCCGTAACCGGGTTGATGGCGATGGCGTGATCTGGTCCTGACGAAGACAAGTCGAGCGTTCCTATGCCATCGGTCAGGACGCGCACACGGTCACCGGACAGGCCGCGCAGGACCGGGGCAGAAGCCGTCGGGCCGAAACTGGTGGCACTGACGCCTGGCTGCCGGGCAAGCGTCTCGCCGATGCTCGGGCGCATTTCGCGAGTGAGGTCGGCCTCGTCTAGGACCGAGATTCCGCCGAGCACATCCCCGGCCTTCCGGCGGATGCCGGTCACAATGATCTCGTTGCTTTTGTCAGTGTGATGAGCTTCTTCGGCGCTTCCCGGCGTGGGTGCTTCGGCCGTCGTTCCGGCGGCGGTCGTCTCGGCGGAATCAATCGTAGGCGCTGCGGTACCGCCAGCGGCGGTCTCCTCGGAGTCCAGCGTTTGTGCGGTGGCCGGGAACGGCAAAACAACTAGGGCGGCCGCAAGCGCCAATCGTGAAGAGATCATTTTATTCCGCAAATTTGAGTGGGACGCGACTCGCCCGGTAGAGCGGATGTTATACTATTACAACCTCGCTTCGACGAACCGCGTTCGTTAGGGGACGGACGATGTACGCGACCCACCTCGAATGCTCGCTGACGGGCGAGCAATATCCCGCCAACGAACCCCATAATCTCAGCAAGGCGGGCAAACCTTTGCTCGTCCGCTACGATTTCGAGCGGGCGCGCCAGAGCCTGACCCGAGAAAGCCTGGCCCAGCGCGACCCCGGTATGTGGAAATGGCGCGAGCTCCTGCCGCTTGCCGAAGGCGCGGAACCGGTCAGCCTTGGCGAGCCCGAGACCCCGATTATCCCGCTCGCTGCGACCGCAGCAAAGGCCGGCGCCGCGAATCTGCTGGTAAAGGACGAGGGTCGGCTTCCAACCGGGTCGTTCAAGGCCCGTGGGCTGGCGATGGCGGTCTCGATGGCGAAGCAATTCGGCATCGAGAGCGTCGCTCTTCCGACCAACGGCAATGCGGGCGCGGCGCTCGCTGCCTACGCGGCGCGGGCGAGCATGGAAGCCGTCGTCGTCTGCCCGGCCGAAACGCCCGAGATCAACGTTCGTGAAACGGCAGCCTATGGCGCTCGCGTGTGGGTCGCGGACGGACAGATCGACGAATGCGGCAGACTGATCCGGGAGGGCGCTGCGGAAGGCCGCTGGTTCGACTGCTCGACCTTGAAGGAACCGTATCGCCTCGAAGGCAAGAAGGTGATGGGCTTCGAGCTGGTCGAGCAGCTCGGCTGGAAGGTTCCGGACGCAATCTTCTACCCGAC
>DASSFK010000456.1:0-3270 GCA_035694565.1 Sphingomicrobium sp. | reverse complement strand
GCGCGCGGATCGCGGGGCATGAAGCGCAGGAGCGCTCCAATGGCTCCGACAGCGCACACCGCCTGAAGCATCCAGGCGGCCGCCGGGACCAGCCCTGAAAGCCGGAACACCGGATAGGCGGTCGGCATCATGCGGAGGAAGAAGCCTTCCGTGTGATCGACCATCGCCGCCTGCAGGAACAGGGTGTTGTTCACATAGTCGAGCCACAGCTGCCACCCGAACAGCAGGCCCGACGAGACGATCAGCGCGACGACCGTGATCGCCGCGAACAGGAAGGTGCGCCACGCGCCCCGGGCCGCGAGGACCAACGGCATCAGCAGCGCAAGGTGCGGCTTCACGATCATCAGCCCGACCAGCACTCCGGCAAGCCGCGGGCGGCTGTCGAGGAGCGACCAGGCGCCAAGCCAGAGGGCTCCGAACAGGAAGCCGTAGTGGCCGGCCCAGACGTTCATCGCCGCCGCCGGAGTGATTACGGCAACGAAGGTCGGGAGGCCGGCATCGCGCAGATAGGGCCGGGCGGCGAAGGCGAAGGCCGCGCCGGTCAGCACGATCCACAGCCCATAGGAGACGCCGTAGGGGACGAGCGCGAACAGCCAGACGTAGAAGAAGGAGACCGGGGTGTAGGAATAATTGTGCTCGATCACCCGGTGGTCGAACAGCACGTCCTGGAAGCGCCGGTAAGCCTCGACGTCGTAGATGGTCGAGAGCCCGTGCTGGAACATCAGGTGGCCGGCGGTGAAGACGTTGACATAGTCGCGGCCGAGCAACGTGCCTTCGCCCGACCGCCCGTGGCCGTGGGCCAGCGCGTAGCCGATATCGAGCGATGCGAACTGGACGACGAGCAGGAAGCCGAACAGCCAGGCGGCGAGCGCAAGCGGCTTCTCGCGCGCGAGATCGGCCAGAGCGCCGATCGGCCCGCCTGAATTCGCTTTGCCGCCTGCGCCTTCCGCCCCAGCCACTCAGTCGGCTCCCCTTTGTCCTTCTTGCGGAGGTTCTCTCAGCACATGGTTAATTCTTCATTTCGAGAGCCATGCGTTCCGGTTCCGGCGGCGCCCGAACCGATCCAGATTTGACACAGGCCCTCGAGGCTCCCGAAGGCCTCGGCCCTTGCAATTCCTCCAAAGGTGCGGCCTCAATGCGGGCGGAGGTTGGGCGTTTGACGATTGAATCGACGCGGCAGGACATTGTCCCGATCCAGATGCTGCGTGGCATCGCGGCGACGATGGTCGTGTTCGTCCACATCGCCCTGCAGCTGAAACGGCTCAATTACGGCTCCTATAATGCCGACTGGATGTCTTCCGGGGTCGACATCTTCTTCGTCATCAGCGGCTTCATCATGTGGGTCTCCGTCGAGCGCCGCGCCGGAATGACCGCCGGCGAGTTCATGCGCCACCGGATCATCCGGATCGTCCCGCTCTACTGGCTGGTGACCGCCGGAGTGCTGGTGATCTGCTTCGTCGCTCCGCAACTCCTTCGGACCACCACATTCGACGCTCCGCATGCGCTCGCCTCCTTCCTGTTCATCCCGGCGAGGCATCCGACGGTGACGGACCAGTTCTGGCCCCTCCTCGTCCCGGGATGGACGCTCAACTTCGAAATGCTGTTCTACGTCCTGTTCGCGATCGCGATCGCCGGCAGCAACGGCTCGTCCCGAACCCGGCTCGCGCTCATTGCGGTCCTGATCACCGGAACGGTCCTGGCAGCAACCGCGCTCAAGGGCCGGATCGACGTCATGAACTTCTACGCCAACCCGATCATCTTCGAGTTCCTGGCGGGCATCCTCGTCGGGATCCTGTACCTGCGGGGCCGAGTGCGGCGCTCCTTCGCATGGCTGGCGGTGCTGGCACTGGGCTTCTTCCTGCTCTGGTACAACGAACCCCTGGTGATGCTCTCGCGGGTATCCAGCCTGATCGGAGCGACCATGGTCGTCCTTGGCGCATTGTTCGCTCCTCCATTGCCGGTTCCGGGGCTGAAAGCGGTCGGTGACGCCTCCTACTCGCTCTATCTGACGCACGTCGTGACCCTCGCCGCGCTTTCGCATTTCTGGATGGCCGCGGGCCTTCAGGGCCTGGGAGCGGTCTCATTCACCGTGGCGGGCGTCATCAGCTCGATCCTCGGCGCCTTCCTCTGCTACCGGCTGCTCGAACGGCCGATGACCGAGGGGTTGAAGCGGCTGTGGCATCCTTCACCAAGAAGGCGCTTGCCCGCCGCATGATTTTTGGGCTTGGCCGCTTGGCATGAACGGCCGATCGAAACTCCGGCGCTGGCACACATGGCTCGCATGGGCCGCGGCGATCCCGATTCTTCTGTGGCTGGTTTCCGGCCTCGTGATGGTGGCTCGGCCGATCGAAGAGGTTCGCGGCGAGGCGCTGCTCCGCGATCCGCCGCCGCTCCGCCTCGCCGGTCCGCCGATTCCCCCGCCGGTCGCCGGAGTGGCATTGTCGTCCCTCTCGCTCGAGCAGAGGGCGGCCGGACCGCGCTGGGTGATCAAGCTCCCCGACGGCAGGACGCGACTGGCCGATCCGCAAACCGGGCTGCTTCTTCCAGGCCTCTCCGCGGCGGATGCGCGGCGCGAAGTCGAAGCCCGTTACTCGGGCCTCTCGACAGTGCGGTCGGTCACTCGAACGAGCGCCGGACATCCCCCGCTCGAGCTGCGCAGGCCGATCGCCGCGTGGCAGGTGACGATGGACGATGGCACCCACGTCTTCGTCGACGCGTCCTCGGGCCAGATCGTCGCGACGCGCACTCGCTGGTGGCGGTTCTACGACCTTATGTGGGGCCTCCACATCATGGACCCGGCGAGCCGCGAGGACACGCACAATCCGTTCGTGATCCTGTCCGGAATAGCCGCTCTGGCGATGGCCGTCCTTGGAGCGATCGTCCTTCCGATGACCTTGCGGAAGAAGGCCAGGCGGTCGCTTGACCCCTAGCTGATCAGAACAGCCAGCCGCTGATTGCCGACAGGAAGCTCACGTCCCTGCGCTCGATCTTCGCCGGGGCGACCGCCGGGCATTCGAGGCAGCGAACCTGGATGCTCGGACCGGCAAGGACGGAGCGGAGATCCGCGATCGCCTGCGCGAGCTCGAGCTGGCCGTTGCCGATGAAGGCGAAGCCGTCGGTCGGCGACGAGCTTTCGTCGCGCTCCTCGGAAGCGAGCATCTCGATGAGCTGCTCCTTGAAGCTCGGCGGACGCTCCAGATAGGTCACTCCGCGATCGTCCTTGGCGAGCTTGGCGAGGTCGCCGGCCTTGGCGATCGCCGCCGCCATTCC
>DASSFK010000455.1:0-7309 GCA_035694565.1 Sphingomicrobium sp. | reverse complement strand
TTGTGGTACCGGGGGTCGCGGGTTCAAGCCCCGTCGATCGCCCCATTTCTTGACGTTAATCGGATCAATTCCATCCTATGAATACGCCCTGGGGCTTCGAAGATTTCGACGCGCACGAAGACTTGCACTTCGTCTGGAACGAGGAGTGCGGTCTCAAAGCCATCATCGCCGTCCACTCGACACATCTGGGTCCAGCTGCAGGAGGTTGCCGCTTCTGGCACTATGCCGATCCCGCCGACGCGCTGACCGATGCGCTCCGACTGTCGCGGGGAATGAGCTACAAGAACGCCATGGCGGGTCTTCCGCTCGGCGGCGGCAAGTCCGTCATCATCGCCGATGAAAAGCGCACGAAGACACCGGAAATGCTCCACGTGTTCGGCAAGGCCATCGATCATCTCTGCGGCCGTTACGTGACCGCCGAGGATGTCGGAATGAACGTCGCCGACATGATCGAAATCCGCCGCCAGACGTCATTCGTTGCCGGGCTTCCGGTCGAAGGCGGGGACGTAGGCGGCGATCCGGGTCCGCATACATCGCTTGGCGTTTTCCTCGGCATCAAGGCCGCCGTTCGCCGGGCACTCGGGAAAGACAGCCTCAACGGTCTCCACATCGCCCTTCAGGGAGCCGGTAGCGTGGCGACGGGCGTTGCAGCGCATGCGGCGGCGGAAGGCGCTCGGCTATCGATCGCCGATGTCGATTCCGCGAAGGCGGAGAAGCTGGCCGATGCGGCGGGCGGCAAGGTGGTCGGCACCGACGAGATCCTCGGCCTGGAAGCGGACGTCCTTAGCCCCTGCGCGCTCGGCGCGATCCTCGACGAGCAGACAATTCCGGCGCTTCGCGTCCCGGTCGTAGCGGGTGGGGCCAACAACCAGCTCGCCAAGCCGGGCGACGGGCCGAGGCTCCACCAACGCGGCATCCTCTATGCGCCCGACTATGTGATCAACGCTGGAGGAATCATCAACGTCTCGACTGAATATCTGCGGGACGGCGATTCCAGCCTTGTTCGGCAGCGTATCGACGGCATTCCCGATCGCCTGGAACAGATTTGGACGGAGAGCGCCGCGAGCGGTCGCGATCCAGCCTCGGTCGCCGACGCAATGGCGCAGCGGCTGATCGGCAGGGGCTGAGGAGCGGCTGTGCACCGCTTTGCCAATCCGGCAAGGTTCCTGAGGATCGCTCGCCCCGCGACGGTCTGGCTGCTCGCGATCGGTTTGATCCTCGCTGCTGGAGGCGTCGTTGGCGGCCTCACCTTGAGCTCCCCCGACTATCTGCAGGGTGAGACGGTTCGCATCATGTATGTTCATGTCCCCGCGGCCTGGCTTGGAATGGCGGGGTGGGCAGGAATCGCCTCGGCGTCGATTGCCCAACTCGTGTGGCGGCATCCGCTTTCGGCCATAGCGGGGCGGGCGCTGGCTCCGGCAGGTGCGACTTTCGCTGCAATCTGCCTTCTCACCGGGTCGATCTGGGGCCGGCCAACCTGGGGAACCTGGTGGGAATGGGACGGTCGCCTGACCTCGATGCTGATCCTGTTCTTCCTTTACCTGGCGTACATTGCGCTGGCCGGTGCCGAGAAGGAGCGCGGAGGCGAGGGGCGCATCGCTGCTCTTTTCGGCTTGATCGGCGCGATCAACCTGCCGATCATCCATTATTCCGTGCTCTGGTGGCGAACCCTGCATCAGGCGCAGAGCTTCGGAGTGGAGGGCTCGTCGATCGATCCGTCGATCCTTTGGCCGCTGCCATTGTCCGCGGTCGGTTTCACGTGCCTGTTCGGTGCTGCGGTGCTGATGCGGATGCGAGCAGAGCTTGCCGAGGCGAAGGTCGAGGCACGGATGCGCCGGGCGGCCGCCGAATGAACCATTGGTCCTTCGTCACGGCCGCTTATGCAATCGCCCTGGTTGCGACGGCGGGATTGCTGGCCTGGGCGTTCGTCTCGATGCGAAGTGCCGAAGCCGCAGCCGAAGAGCTGAAGCGGCGGAGATGATTGCACGTCCGAAGCACCAGCGCATGGTGCTCGTCATCCTTGCGGTCGCCGCGGTGCTTGGCGCAGCCCTTCTGGCCATGTGGGGCCTCAAGGATCGCGCCGCCTATTTCTACACCCCAGCCGATGTCGTCGCTGGCAAAGCGAGCACGGGCAAGGCGATGCGTCTCGGCGGCATGGTTGAACGCGGCTCGGTCCAACGCGATGAGGACGGAGTGACCACCCGCTTCCTTGTGGAGGACGGCGAGGCGCGTGTCCTGGTGACCTATCGCGGAATCCTTCCCGATCTGTTTCGTGAAGGCAGCGGCGTTGTTGCCGAAGGCAAGCTCGCGGCCGATCGTTCTTTCATCGCCAACAACATCCTTGCCAAGCACGACGAGCGTTACATGCCGCCGGAGCTTGGCAACCAATCGGCCGAGCACAAGGCCGGGCAGACGCTCAGGCAATGACGCCCGAGGCAGGCCTTGCCGCCTTGTGGCTGGCGGCCGCGCTCTCGCTGCTGGGCCTTTTCCTCAGCGTTCTCCACGTTCGCGGCAAGGTCGAGGCAGATCGGCCGGTCCGAGGGCTAGCAATCGTCCAGGGCCTGCTCTGCCTGTTCGCCTTCGCGATGCTGCTGACCGTGTTTGCGCAAACCGATCTATCGGTCGCCCTCGTTGCCGAGAACAGCCACAGCGCCAAACCCTTCATCTACAAGGTCGCCGGAGCCTGGGGGAACCACGAGGGCTCGATGCTCCTGTGGGTCACCGTGCTGGGTCTCTCGGGTGCTGCACTCGCGATATTCTCGCGGCGCCTGCCAAGCCGGATCTTGATTGCGGCGCTCGGAGCGCAGGCGGCGCTCGCGCTTGGGTTCCACGCCTTCCTGTTGTTCGCGTCCAACCCTTTCGCGCGACTGAACCCTGCACCGGTGGAGGGGAGGGGCCTCAACCCACTGCTTCAAGATCCGGGCTTGGCCTTTCATCCGCCGACGCTTTACCTCGGCTATGTCGGCCTGTCCGTGGCATTCAGCCTTGCCGTTGGAGCGATGCTTGCTGGGGATGTTGACCGCTCACTGGCCCGCGCCATGCGCCCCTGGGTGCTCGGTGCCTGGATCTTCCTGACGCTCGGGATCACGGCAGGAAGCTATTGGGCCTATTACGAACTGGGCTGGGGCGGCTGGTGGTTTTGGGACCCGGTCGAAAATGCCTCCCTCATGCCCTGGCTTGCGGCGACCGCGCTGGTGCATTCGGTCGCGGTGCTCGCTTCGCGCAACGCGCTCAAGGCGTGGACGATGATGCTCGCCGTCATCGCCTTTTCCATGTCGATGGTCGGGACCTTCCTCGTCCGATCCGGCATTCTGACATCGGTCCATTCCTTCGCGGTCGATCCCACCCGCGGTGCGTTCATCCTTGCCCTACTCGGCATTTACGTGACGGCGGCCTTTGTCCTTTTCGCCGTGCGCGCCGGCAATCTCCGCGAAGGCGCACCGTTTGAACTGGTCAGCAGGGAAGCCGCCATCGTCGTCAACAACCTGTTGCTGACGGTCATCCTCGGCATCGTCTTTATCGGAACGCTTTATCCGCTCATTGCCGAGGCGTTGAGCGGTGAAAAGCTTTCCGTAGGCGCGCCCTACTTCAACGCTGTCGCGGGGCCGCTTGCGATCCTCCTTGGCATCCTGCTCGCGGTCGGTCCGCTCCTGAGCTGGCGCGGTGAGAGCAGGGCGATCATGCGCAAGCTTGCGCTTCCCGCGCTGATTGCCGCGACAACGCTGGTGATTGCGATTCTCGCTCTTCCGCAAGCGGGCCTTCTGTCGAAATTCGGGCTGGCACTGGCGGCTGGCTTGCTTCCGGCCGCGATTGCTCCGCTGACCGGCCGCAACCCCCTTCATACCCCGCTGATGACCTGGGGAATGGTCATCGCCCACCTCGGCGTTGCCGTCGCAATCGCCGGCATGGCCTCGGACAGCGCGTTCACCGTAGAGAAGCTGACCGCCGTCAAGCCAGGGGAGTCGGTCAACGTCGGGCCGTGGCTCGTGCGCTTCGAAAATGTCTCGCCGGTAGGGGGACCCAACTGGACCGCAGTTGAGGCCGAGCTCCGGGCATCTCGAGGAGGCGGCGTGCACGTCCTTCATCCGCAAAGTCGCTTCTTCACCGACCCGCCGACCGAAACCAATGAGGCCGCGATCGAGACCCTGATGAGCGGCCAACTCTACACAGTCCTTGGCAAGAGCGATGGGGAAGGCCGCTGGCAGTTGCGCCTGTGGTGGAAGCCGCTTGTGACGCTCATCTGGTTCGGAGGCGTGCTGATTGGTCTTGGCGGCCTGATCGCGTTCCTGGGTCATGCGCGCCGCTCGTGGCGGAGGAAGGCGTTCGAATGAGCCGTGCGCTCCGCCTTCTCCCGATCATCCTGATCATCTGGATCCTGATCGCCTTCGCTTGGCGATTGGTCCAGCCGAGCGATTCCGTCGTCCGCTCGCATCTGGTCAATCGCGAAGTGCCGCCATTCACGCTCCCGTCCGCAGTCGCTGGAGTTCCAGGACTGGATTCAGCGAGCCTCGCAACCGGCGAGCCCCGGCTTGTGAATTTCTTCGCGAGCTGGTGCGTACCTTGCGTTGCCGAGGCGCCGATCCTTGAACGCCTTAAGAAGCAGGGGGTGAAGATCGACGGCATTGCGGTCCGTGACACACCGGGCGGCATCACCGCTTTCCTCGATCGCAACGGTAATCCTTACGAACGCATCGGCGCCGACCGGAGCAGCAGGGTCCAACTCTCGCTCGGGTCTTCCGGCGTTCCCGAGACTTTCGTGGTCGACGGCAAGGGCGTGATTCGCTTCCAATTTGTCGGTCCAATCGGATCATCGGACGTTCCCGAGGTCATGAAGCAGCTCGAGGAGGCGAAGTGAGAGCGCTCGTCTTATCGATCGCCCTCGCGCTCGGTGCGCCCGCATCGGCGGACTCCAACTTGCCGCCATCTTACTGGGCCTACCGTCAGCTTCCCGACCCGAAGCAAGAGGCGAAAGCGCAGGCGTTGATGCAGGAGCTTCGCTGCCTCGTCTGTCAGGGTCAGTCGATCGCGGACTCCGATGCTGACCTTGCCGCGGACATGCGAGATCTCGTGCGTCGAAGGATTGCGGCAGGCGAAAATCCCGAGCAGATCCGGGCCTGGCTGATCGAACGTTACGGCGACTGGATCAGCTATCGTCCGACGACAGAGCCGATTGCGCTGCCGTTGTGGGCCGCGCCGATCATCCTGCTCATCTTTGGCGGCGCGATCGTCGCAGGACGCCTCAAGAGGAAGCGATCATGAGCGGGTGGGCCGCGCTCCTTCTATTGATCGGCTTCAGCCTTGCCCTGCTGTGGCTGTTGCGGGTGCGGGGAGCCATGCTTCAGCTCGCGGGCGCCGCCTTGCTGTTCGGTGCCGCCGGATATGCGATGCTCGGCAGTCCCGGATTGCCGTCGTCGACTCGAAGTGCGGAACAGAGACAGCCGCCGATCCCGCTCACGAAACTGCGTCACGCCTTCTACGGGAACTTTGGTCCGACCGAGCACTGGCTGATTATCTCGGAATCGCTCGCGAGCCGAGGCAAGACGCAGGAAGCGGCCGGCGTTCTTCAATCGGCGGTTCGTGAGCATCCGGGTGACCCGAGTCTTTGGGTCGGCCTTGGAAATGCGCTCGCCGATCACGCCAACACCCTGACGCCAGCAAGCGAACTCGCCTTCAAGCGAGCTGCCGAGCTTGCCCCAGGCCATCCGGCGCCGCGCTTCTTCCTCGGCCTCGCACTAGCCCGCTCAGGCGATCCGAAGGATGCAATTGCTCTTTGGCGTCAAATCCTCGCCGAGGCGCCGGCCGATGCCAGCTGGCGCCCCATTGTCGAGGATGCGATTGCGGCCGTCGAGGGACCGGCGAACAGAACTCAGGCCGCGACGGGCTCGTAAGGAAGGTCGAGCGCTTCGGCGACGGCCCGGTGGCGGATCTTTCCGCCTGACACATTCAGGCCCTCGGCCAGATGCGGATCCTGGCGCATGGCTTCTTCCGCACCGAAATTGGCGATCTTGAGAGCGAACGGAAGTGTCGCATTGTTGAGCGCGAAGGCGCTTGTACGGGCGACCGCACCCGGCATGTTCGCCACACAGTAATGGATGATCCCGTCGACCTCGTAGACCGGGTCGGCGTGGGTCGTGGCGTGCGACGTTTCAAAGCAGCCGCCCTGATCGATCGCGATATCCACGAGCACCGAGCCGCGCTTCATCGTCTTCAGCATGTCGCGAGTTACGAGCTTCGGAGCAGCCGCGCCCGGGACGAGCACGGCGCCGATCACCAGCTCGGCTTCCTTGACCGCGTTGGCGATCGCAGCGCGTGACGCGTACGCCGTCTTGATCTGGCTCGAGAAGAACATGTCGAGCTCGGCCAGCCGGTCGTTGTTGATATCATAGATGGTGACGTCGGCACGCATGCCGGTCGCCATCTGCGCTGCGTTCACGCCGGACACGCCGCCGCCAAGGATCGCGACCTTCGCCGGGGCAACGCCCGGGACGCCGCCGAGCAGGACTCCGCGGCCGCCCTGCTCCTTTTCGAGGTAGTGAGCGCCGACCTGAACCGACATGCGGCCCGCGACCTCGCTCATTGGCTTCAGAAGGGGCAGGGCGCCTGAGCGGGACGTCACCGTCTCATAAGCGATGCAGGTCGCGCCCGATTGCATCAATCCTTCCGCCTGCGGCTTGTCGGCCGCGAGGTGCAGGTAGGTGAACAGGATGTGCCGCGGCTCGAGAAGGGCGATTTCCTGCTGCTGCGGCTCCTTGACCTTCACGATCATGTCGGAGGCATTGAAAACGGATGCCGCGTCCGGGAGGATCTCTGCGCCCGCTTTCTGGTAGGCGGAATCCGGGCAGTCGATGCCGTCGCCGGCGCTGGCCTGGACGAAGACCTGGTGCCCAGCGGCAACAAGCTCGGCCACCGAAGCCGGGGTCAGACCGACCCGGTATTCGTGAACCTTGATTTCCTTCGGCACCCCGACGCGCATTATTCGTTCGCTCCAATGAATGTTGTTGCGCGGGGCCTATAGACGCGTGAATCGACCTTGTCCTCCCAGATTCCTGCGGGATTTGCGGCTGTATCCCGCCGGTGCTAGTGCGGCCCGCCGCCGTTCGGGCGGCGGTGCGGGGGCACCAAGGATGCGGGTTCGCAGTCGGTCCAGGCAAGTTTCAATCGCATGAGTGTTACAGCAACCGGGGGGGCAGAGGCCGAAGCCCCGCGAAACGATTCACATGGCCACGCCAAAGGGTCGCCGACGAAGCTCGCCGTCGGCGCAATCGGAATCGTGTTCGGCGACATCGGAACGTCGCCCATCTACGCCTTT
>DASSFK010000454.1:0-3338 GCA_035694565.1 Sphingomicrobium sp. | reverse complement strand
CGCATCGTTCACAGCTGATGAAGAGATGAAAAACGTATCGGCGGTCATCAACCCAGTCCCACACTTGGTGAACAATTCGACGAAACGCCCCATCCCGATAAAATGAAACGGGCGTGCCAGTGGGGCGCTCCGCCATTAATGGGCCGTAGTCTCGCAGGCTGATCAGGAGAACCCCATTCGAGCGCAAGCGGGCCCGCATGCACGAAAGTGCGGCAAGGATGTCCGCATCGCTCTGAAGATGGGGAATCGCGTTGTCCATGGCAATAACAGCTCCGTAGCCGCCCGACGCTGCCGTTGAGAGATTGCGCATGTCATCGACACAGAAATTTGCTGTGAGACCTCGTATGGCGGCTTCACGAGTCGCACGGGCAATCGATGTCGGCGAGAGATCGCGGCCCTCGATCCGGTAGCAAGCCCGATCGCCTGGGTGCCGATGCCACAAGCGCAATCGAGGATCGGCACGTCCAAACTAGGTGGCGGCAGCAGACGCGCGAGCACATCCGCTTGATATCGGAGGGACGCTTCCCAGTCTTGAAAGATCAAGTGGAAGCTCTCGGCCAAGTCGTCAGGGAATTCCTTCGCCATTGCGGACCGCCCATTATTGAAGTAGAAACCAAAATCATCCCCAATTTGGCCCACAGAACTCAAGAGTCCATCCGCCCGCCAATGGATATCAAGCTTTGGCCGGGAGGTGCGCTATCGAGCGCACACGGGTTGCGGCGGCTGACGCGACGTTGCCGAAGCCTGGGCCGCACGGCCGCTACAAGAAACTGGAGGTCGCATGAGAACCTATCACCTTCGCGAAGGTCAAATCGTTCGAGTCGTGGACGGCGCGTTTGCCGGCTTTTGCGGCGAAGTGAAAGAAGTGGATGAAAAGTCTTCGATCGTCAAAGTTGACGTTCAGGTGTATGGCCGCGTGACGCCAATAGATGTAGCGCCGGACCAAATCGAAAGGGCGGCACAAAAATCAAAGTGAGTCTCTACTTAGCGGCCCGAGGCGTGCCCTATTTTGATGCGCCGCGGTATGTCGGTTATTGATGCTGTGGACGGCTCCTCCACCGGCACGTGAGTGCCACGGATTTGGGCGCTGCTAAAGCCCCACGATTCGCAGGAGCCAGTCATGCAAGCGGTCACAACGATCGGTCTCGATATCGCAAAGTCGGTGTTTCAGGTGCACGGCGTTGATGCAGAGGGCAAGGCGGTCATCCGGCGTCGATTGAAGCGCCGATATGTTCTGGCATTCTTTCAAAAGCTGCCTTCGTGCCTCGTTGGTATCGAGGCTTGCGCTTCATCACATCATTGGTCGCGCGAGCTCCAGGCGCTGGGGCATACGGTGCGCCTGATGCCTGCGGCCTACGTGAAGCCCTACGTCAAGCGGCAGAAGAACGATGCTGCCGACGCTGAGGCCATCTGTGAAGCGGTCACCAGGGCAAACATGCGGTTCGTCGAGACTAAGACGCCCGAGCAGCAGAGCTGCCTGATGCTCCATCGCACCCGCCATCTGTTCATCCGCCAGCAGACCGCGGTGATCAATGCGATCCGCGCCCATCTTGCAGAGTTCGGGATCGTCGCGCCGGTTGGACGCAACGGTGTCGCGGAGCTGCTCGGGGTCGTGGCTGATCCAAGTGAGAAACGGGTGCCGGAGGTTGCGCGCGCGTGCCTCGCCGCGCTCGGCGCCCAGCTGCGGGTGCTCAAGGCGCAGATCCTGGAGTTTGATCGTATGATCAACGCCTGGCACCGATCCGACGAGACGAGCAAACGGCTCGATGAGATTCCTGGTGTCGGTCCCGCGCTGGCCACCGCTCTGGTCGCCAGCGTCGCTGATCCGAAGGCTTTCCGATCAGGACGAGACTTCTCAGCCTGGATCGGGCTCGTGCCGAAGCAACACTCGAGCGGGGGCAAGGACAAGCTCGGCAATATCAGCAAACAGGGCGATCGCTACCTGCGCAGCCTGTTCACGGCCGGCGCACTGGCGGTGATTCGCTATGCCAAGATCCATGGCACCAAGCACCGGCCTTGGCTCACCGCATTGTTGGCGCGGCGGCCAACGAAGGTCGCCGCGGTCGCGCTCGCCAACAAGCTGGCGAGGATGGCTTGGGCCATGATGGCCAAAGGTGAGTGCTACAAGGAACCCGTCGCGCTTGCGGCGTAATGAGATCGCGCCGACATCCGGCGTGATGTGAAGGTTGGGAGGGCGAACAGCACGTAATGCAGAGCCGGTTGATCTGGCGATCAGGACAACCCACATGTGCCATTGCATTCTCGAATGCGGGTTTTTGACCGGGACCTGATCCGCGGAGGGCATTATGGCCAGCGGTCATGTGAACCGCACTTACAGGCCGAACACATGGCTGCACCGACCAGCAACGCGACGTGAAGATTCTCCTTGCCAACTCGGAGCCGTCCACACATGGCACTTCTCAGAAGTCCTTAGCGGCAGGGCTCAGGTCCGATAGGAGAGGGGAAGCTGACATAACCGGGTGCGTGCCGATCCGTGGAATGGGATTTATGCAGCGGGGCGCCGTGCCAGTGATAGGTCAACACTACAGGACCCACCACCAATTAGGTAGCAGCGGCGCGGTAACTTCGATAGCGCGCTGCCTCACCGACCACGCAGACGGCCGCCGCGAGATGCGGGAGACCAAGTGGGACAACGCGCCCACCAAGGACTCCGATGCGAAAATCCTGATGAGTCATGAAATGGCGCCAGTGCTCGTCGGCGCTGCGACGACGGCTGCTATTTTTGCAGGTTGCCCGCCTCATGGTATGGTACGATAGCGAACTTTAAAATCCAGCCAAACTTCAGCGCTTCGCTAGATGATCCACCGAGAGGCATATCATGCATACAGTCGGACTTCTACATAGCGGCAACAAAGAGAGTTTCGTATCCCAGGTTGATGCCCTTAAAACCATTTTGGGAAGTGATGTTACCGTCGTCGAGCAATACGCTCGGGACAGCGATAAGCTCCTAAAGCTCTACGCGGAAGGTTTCGTCAAAAATAACGCGGTCGAAGTTATAATTGCGGCGGGTGGTCCGGAGCCCACTTGTGCGGCTAAGGCAGCCACTGAGAAATTGCAAAACGCAACGCCGGCGCAAAATAGAAAACCGATAGTATTTACGACAGTAGCGGACCCAGTCGGTAACGGTATCGTAGCCGATCTTAAAAAACCCGGCGGCAATCTAACCGGCATGGCGGGAAAAACGTCCGAGCTAGATGGGCCTCGGTTTTTGATATTGAACGCGTTAGTGCCGAATGACGCAAAAAAAGAAAGAATTATGGCTGTACTTACAAGGAAAGGACGGCCCAACGTTGAGGAACAGTTTGGGGAAATAAAGA
>DASSFK010000453.1:0-5752 GCA_035694565.1 Sphingomicrobium sp. | reverse complement strand
ACGGCCATGGCCTTGAAGGCCGAATAATCACTGCTCACCGTTTTGCCTCCCCAGACAAAATGGAGGACAAATTCGGACTCCAACCCTTAAGATCAGGTAAGTTCAGAGCTAAGTTAGAAGTAACCATGATTGCCGCCGTTTTGGACGGATCGAGGCCTGCCGAGGACTATTCGGACTTCAGGAGCGGACGAGCAACCCTTTTGCGGCGTTTTTCGCCTTTCTCGCGATGGAAGCGAGCCTTGGGAAGGACCTGTCCAACGCCCCTGCAGTGATGTCGGACCTCGACGATCTTTGCACGGCAATCTGGGCGAAGCTGGTCTTCAAGTCGCGGTTGGCCCTCCGAAACCAGACGATCGCCCCGTCGAAAGGGGGGCGAATCGCCGGATCGAAATCGCTCTCGCCGGCCGCCTTCGCGTCTGCTGGAAAGCCCGGATCCTCGAGAAGCGTACGGAGATAGGCGGCCAGCCGCTTCGCCGCCTGCGGGCTGTAACCCATGCAATGCGCGCCGATGATGTTCGAGTTCTCGAGATCGGACGGGTCCTCGGCCTCGTAGCCACCGTAGAATATGTCCCAGTCCCTCGGCAGCTCGTAATCCCTGGCCGAGGAATTGAAGTCGCAATCGTCTTCTAGGACGAGAACGCGTTCCCCCGCTTTTGCCGCCGTTTCCAGGAGGGCAAGGTGGCTTAGGAAGCAGCCGTGGACATTCCTGGTCAGGAAAGGCCCGGCGTCTTTGCCGATGGAAGCCTCGAAGAATGAGACGCGCGGATCATTGGCCAGTCCGAGCCTCGCCAATTCCTCCAGCATCTCCCGGCGGCGGTCGGCCCGGTGCGGCAGATTGAGAATTCGGATGGAATCGAATGCGTCGAAAAACGTCATGGGCATCCGCTCGACGAGCCCTGGGCGCGGACGTCGTTGGCGGCGATCGGCCGGAGCGGCTTCCCGGCGGCCCCTTGAGTGCAGCCGGCAGCTTCTTCACGTCGCGTGGATTTGATGATCGGAGTGCCGCTGTCGATGACCAGGGTCCCCCGCGTTGCGTCGGCGATGAGGTCGGGCTTTGGCTCGTTCTTGGCAATCAATTCGCCCGCGGTGACCTTCAACGGGCTCTCCTCGACCGTTGGAGCGAACGGATTGCTCGCGTCCTGCGCGGCCTCGAGCGAGACCTCGACGGTCGACGGCGGCGGCGGAAGTGGCTCGACGCCCGCGTAGCGCTGCCTGAAGGCATTGCTGGCGCCGAGGGTGCCCTTGAGCCGGTAGAAGATGTGCCTGCCAAGCTGGACCGACTTGTCGAGCGAGTCCGCCCAATAGGGAAGCACGTAATCGGCGTGGTAATGGGTCGCGTGCCCGACCGGCGCATAGACCTTGCCATTGAGCGCGTCGGAGGCGACGTGCTCGGCCTGCTTCCACAAGGATTGCACCGGGGGCCGGGCAAGCGAGCCGTCACAGGTGAAGGTGAATTGGCATCCCGTCGGTCGGTCCGAGCCCTGGTAGATGACTCCGCAAACGGAGTGGGGATAGGCCGGATGGCGCATTCGGTTGAGGATCACCTGCGCGACTGCCCGTTGGCCATCCGTGCCTTCGGTTGCCGCTTCATAATAAACGGCCTGGGTCAGGCATTCGAGCGCGCGGTCGCGCGTGCCCGCATTGGTTTTGAGAGTGAAGGCCGCCGCCGGCGTGTCGGGACGCCCGGAGAAGGCCCGCTCCGCATTTTCCTTGAGCGCTTCTTCCGGTGTGATCGGCTTCAAAAGGTCGGGCGGGGGCAGGTTCAGGCGAAGGCCCGGAGAAATGGCGATCGTGGCGCTTGAACCCTTTCCTGTGGCGCTGGCGCGCTTCCCGCTTGCCCGGGCAAAGTAAATTGCCGCCCCGACGCCAGCCAGGAGCACGACGAGGCACACGGCAGCTATGATCAACTGCCGCCGGCGCCGGCGCTTCTTGAACTGGGGGAGGGACTCGATCTTCACGCGGCGCTCTTTCGCCAGCGGTATGCGAGAAGGAAGATCTCCGGGCCCTCGACCAGGTACCGCCGCCACATCCGCTTCGGGTTACGGAGGAGGCGGTGCGCCCACTCCAGGCCGAAACGGCGAGCAATCTCTGGAGCTCGCTTTTCCTTGCCTGTCAGGAAATCGAGGGACGCCCCGACGCAAAGGGCGAGCCCGCGGCCACCAGGGATTGTCGCTGCTTCGGCGGCGATCAGTTCCTGCTGGGGCGATCCCACGCAGATGAAGGCGTATCGTGCCTTCTGACTGGCGATGAAGTCTGCGGCCTCGCGCCTTGCCGGTGCGTTGCGAAGGAGGCCCATGGGCGGGCAGTGCTGGACGAACTCCACCTGCGGGTAGCGGGCCCGGAGCGCCTGAAGCGCGTCTTCATCGCCGCCGACGACCGCAATTCGGTCACCCTTTGCAATGATGCGATCAAGAAGGATTGCGGTGAGGTCGCTTCCGGGAAGCACCGGGAGGTCCACACCCCGCCATCTCGCGAGAAGCGCAAGGACCCTGCTGTCGCAAATGCAATAGGCGGCCCTGCCGTAGGCATCCTCGAGACCGGGAAGATCGCAATCGCGCCGGTGGAGGCGGACGATATGATCGACGTTCGGGGTGACGAGAAACTGGAACGGCGTTTCGGCGGTCACCGCGCCAATGCGCGATACCAGGCGGTCGGCGGGCTCCACGTCGAATTCGACGTCGAGGAAGCTTTCCCGCTCAGTACGCATCGGTGTCGAAGAAGACCGCGCGGACGGTCGCGATCATGATGTAGACGTCCAGCCACAGCGACCAACGGTCGATATATTCCTTGTCGAGCTCGACGCGGCGCTTGGCCCGTTCGACGGTCCGGATCTCGCCGCGGAGGCCCTTCACCTGGGCGAGCCCGGTGATGCCCGGGCGAACCCTGTGTCGGCCAGCGTAACCGCGAACGGCGTCCTGGTAATAGCGGTCGCCGACCCGCATCTCGAGCGCATGCGGGCGCGGACCGACCAGGGACATGTCGCCCTTCATGACGTTGAAAAGCTGCGGAAGCTCGTCGATGCTGAGCTTGCGAAGGATCCTGCCGACGCGCGTCACGCGGGGGTCGCCCTTGGTCGTCGTTTCGCGGGCGCCGACATCCGCCCGGTCGGCATACATCGTCCGGAACTTGAGGACGTTGATGACCTCATTGTTGAAGCCGATGCGGGGCTGAACGAAAAGCACCGGACCCGGGCTGCTCATCCTCACCAATAGCGCGGCGATGCCCATCAACGGCGCCAGGAACAGAAGCGCAATACCGCCGAGGAGCAGGTCCTCGCCCCGCTTCACGAACTCGTTGATGTCCCTGAACGGCCGTTGCCAGAGGTTGAGCACCGGGAGCGAGCCCAGCAGGTGGACGCGATAGTCCGGAGCGAGCTCGATTGCTTCCGGCGGGATCAGCGACACGTCGACCGACACAGCGCTGAGGCCATCGACGATGTCGTGGAGCCGCTGCGCGGGCAGGTTGGGGACGCTGATCAGCACTTGGTCGACCTCCCCCCTGCGAGCGAGCTCGGTCAGCTCCTCGTAGCCGCCGATCAGCTTAAGATCGTCGAGCATCTCGACCTTTGGCCGGTCGTCGGCGACGCCGATGAAGCGCAAATGCGGGAGATCGAGCTCGGTGAGAAGCCTGCGGATCATGGCAACCGACTGCGGGTCCGCGCCGTAAAAGGCGATCCTCTGCTCGATTGCTCCGCGCGCCGCCATTCGGTTCAGCGCGATACGGATGAGCGGGCGCGAGACGGCCAGGCAAGACAGCAGCGAGATCAGGTACAGAAGGCTGATTCCGCGCGAGTAATTTTCGATCATTCCGAACTGCCAGACGAGCGCCGACGCAAGCAGGCTGCTGACGGTTGCATCGACCAGTGCATCACCCTCCTCGTGCAACAGGTCGACAAGGGTCCGCCGATAGGCGCGCCGCGACGACCGGATCAGCAAGAAGCTCGCGGTCAGGACGGCGAGGGCGAAGATATGGACCGAATAGAGGACGGCCTCGCCGATCAGGATTCGGTAGGCGACGAGCGCGATCGGAACGCTGATGACCAGGCACGCGATGTCGGACAGGAGGAAGATCGGGCCGACGATGTTCGAGGTGAAGCGTACCGGCCGGCTGCGGTCGCCGGCACGCCGAGCGCCTACGCCTTCAGGGGATCCCTGGGCCATCGTTGCATCGTCAGGCGGCATCAGATGAACTCTTGGATGAGTTCCGCGTCGAGCTGGTGCCGATATTCGTCGTCGATGCCCGATACGGCGTCAGGACCGGCGGTCTTGACGACGTGCGCGCGCAAGACCTCGTAGATGCGTCGATTGCCGCGGATCTCGTGAAACGCATCCCAAAGTGTCCTGTCCAACTGTCGGCCATCGCCCGCTGCAGCATAAGCCTTTGCGAGCAAAAGGCGATCACGAGCCGACTTGGGCAGGACACTGACCAGCCTTTGGGCGTCGCTGATCGCCGTCTTTGCCATACCGGACCTTATTTCGAGGTTAATCCGGGCGCGCAGGGCATAGACATGATCGGGCTCTCTTAGGAGGATCGTGTCGAACAGCTGCTTGGCTTCGCCCGCCCGGCCGCTCTGGGCAAGTGAATCCGCGATAATGGCATTGGTTCCGGAATTGCTGATCGTTACGGGCAGGATCGGCTCCGAACCGACCAATTCCATGGCATATTCGGGTTTCCCCATCTCGTTGAAGTAGCTCGCATAAGCCAGCTTCTGCTGGGGCCCGGCAGAGAGGCTCAGCTGGCGCGCCGCCGCGATCGCCTCTGGACTGTTCCAGCGCTCCATCCAGAGTGAAAGGACGTCGCCCACCTGGTCGCCGGGAGCATCGGGGGCGAGCAGCGGCTGTGCCGCTCTTTTTGCCTGTTCATAGTCGTTGTAGCGCAGCGCCGCATCGATCGCCTTCAGCCGGACGCCCGTGTCCTTCGGCTTGAGTTCGGCGGCAGCGGCCGCCGCTGAAGCAACGCCGCGCCAGTCTTCCTTCCGCTCGGACAGGGCCATGAGGCCCTTCAGGGCCATGAAATCGTCGGGTCGAACGCGCAGCTGGTCCTTCAGAAGCCCTTCCGCCTGGTCGGACTCTCCGCGGGCGACAAGGATTCGTGCCTTGAGGAGTTTCGCCCCAGTCTCGTTCGGCAGGACCTTCAAAAGCGCGTCCGCCTGCACATCCGCTTCATCGAGGTTCTGCCGTTTCACCGCGGCATAGCCGTACGCGAGCTTTATGACGGGTTGGTCCGGCGAGACGAGCTCAAGCTTGTGGGCATAGTCTTCCGCCATGTCGATATTGCCGCTCATGAGCGCGATCTGGGTGAGGTTCGACAGGATCTCGCTGTTGTTCCGGTCGAGCTCGTACGCCCTGGTGTAGGCGTAATAGGCGTCGCTGAATGCCGCGAGCTGGATCTGAACCTTGCCCAGCTCTTCCCAGTAGAGAGGATTGTCGTCTTTGGCGTCGACGACCTTCAGAAGCGCCTTTCGCGCGGCGATCATGTCGCCCGCCGCAACGGCCGCCTGGTACTCGGCGTACCCCTGTTGGGCCTTGGATTCAGCCGAACTGCACGCCGCGAGAGAGATGGAAAGAGCCGTGGCGGCAATACAACAAGCCGCAAAAAACGGGCTTCGGACCTTCATAATTTGTATATACTACTCTGCGAGTTGACGATTTGTAACCTAGCATGCTGAACGGCGGGTAGGACCCGCATAGTGCGCGCGGACTGGCGGAAGGAGCCTTGGTGAGTGCGTAAATCCTTGGTCGCATTGATTTTT
>DASSFK010000452.1:0-2372 GCA_035694565.1 Sphingomicrobium sp. | reverse complement strand
GATTTGACTAACGCCAAGCAAGTGTCACCTTAGGGTGCGCAGCTAGTGGCGGGTGGCAGAAATCGGCAGCGATCCAGATTCCAGTCTCGTCGCCGCTGCGCGCGCAGGAAATCGCGACGCCTTTGCGACCTTGCTCGAGCGCCATTATGACCGCATCCACGGACTTGCATGGCAGATGACCGGCTCCCGAACGGACGCCGATGACATCGCTCAGGACGTCTGTTGCACCCTCGTTGAAAAGATCGGAAGTTTCCGCAGCGAGGCGAAGTTCACCACCTGGTTATGCGGTATTACTTTCAACGCCTGCCGCGACCTCAGACGCAAGCGGCGCTCCTTTTCGACATTCACGGATCGGCTGGCGGTCCTGGTCGGAATCGCAGCAGCACCCGACGGCCGCGACCTCTATGACGCGATCTGGATCCAAAGCGCGATCTCCAGACTCAAGCCCGCGCTAAGGGATACTGCCGTCCTGGTGGTCGGTCAGCAGCTCAACCACGCCGAAGCCGCCGCCATTCTCGGCGTTGCGGAGCCGACGATCTCCTGGCGGATGCACGAGGTGCGGCGCATTCTTTCGGCGGGAGAGGATGATGGCGATTAGCGACATCGCCCATATTTTTTCGCGCCCCTCAAAGGATTTCCCGGGAAGGCCCGTCTCAGGAAACAGGCGAGCATTTTTGCCCGCCCGTTAAAGGGAGGTTTTCCATGGGGTGCCAAAATCGTTCGATCGGCCTGGCCATGGGCGCGCTTCTTCTCGCGTCCTGCGCACAAACACCCGAGGCAGAATCCAACGTCGCCGGTCAGCCCGAGCCAGCCGCCGTGCTCGATGAATCGGCCGATGCGCTTATCGTGACCGGGTCGCGCGTCCGTGTCGGCAATGTCGAGGCCAAGGGCGCGTTCCAGCTCGGTGTCGTGGGAGCGGCACCGCCGCCGCCGCCGCCCGCTCCGGGACTGGCAAACGTGCCGTACCACGACGTCGGCCGCGACAAGTTCAACACGTTCGCTGAAAACGCCTTCAAGATCGTCCGCGAGGCTCCGGTTTCGACCTTCTCGATCGACGTCGACACTGCGTCTTATTCGTGGGTCCGCGCATCGCTCAACAATAATGTGATGCCGCAGCCGGCTTCGGTCCGGACCGAGGAGATGGTGAATTATTTCAACTACGACTACGCGCCTCCGAAGACGACCGCCCAGCCGTTCAGCACGAGCGTCGCGGTTTTCCCGAGCCCTTGGTCCGAGGGCCGCAAGCTCATCCGCATCGGCATCAAGGGTTACGCGGTCCAGAAGACGACGCGGCCACCCGCCAACCTCGTCTTCCTGATCGATACGTCCGGCTCGATGAACGAGCCCAACAAGCTGCCGCTGGTCCAGAAGTCGCTGAACATGCTTCTCGACGAATTGGACGAACGCGACACAGTATCGATCGTCACTTACGCCGGAACCGCCGGAACAGCGCTCCAGCCGACGCCGGCTAGCCAGAAGGCGAAGATCCGCGCCGTCATCGACCAACTCGGCGCGGGTGGGAGCACCGCAGGAGCCGAGGGCATTCGCCAGGCCTATAATCTCGCCGAGGCGAACTTCCACCGCAACGGCGTCAACCGGGTAATCCTCGCGACCGACGGCGACTTCAACGTCGGCATCACCGATAACGGCGAGCTCAAGGGCTATATCGAGCGCGAGCGCGGCAAGGGCGTGTTCCTGTCCGTGCTCGGATTCGGAATGGGCAATTACAACGACGCCCTGATGCAGACGCTCGCCCAGAACGGCAACGGGACCGCGGCCTATATCGACACGGTCGCCGAGGCCCGGAAGACGTTGGTCGAGGAAGCAGGATCGACCCTGTTCCCGATCGCCAAGGACGTGAAGATCCAGGTCGAGTTCAATCCCGCGGCGGTCGCTGAGTACCGGCTCATCGGTTACGAAACTCGAGCGCTCAATCGAGACGATTTCGACAATGACAAGGTCGATGCCGGCGGCGTCGGTTCGGGTCAGACCGTCACCGCGCTCTACGAAGTGGTTCCGCTCGGCGGACCGCGGACGATGAGCGACCTTCGCTACGCTTCCACGCCTGCCGGAGCGAAGAAGAGCAGCGAGCTCGGCTTCGTGAAAATCCGCTACAAGCTGCCAAAGTCCGACACGAGCCGGCTGATCACGACTCCGATCGACGCCCGGTTCGAGGCGCGCAGCTTCGAAGCTGCTCCGCGCGACGCCAGGTTCGCGACCGCCGTCGCCGGCTTCGCGGAGCTTCTTCGCGGCGGCCGATACACGGGCAGGCTCAGCTACGATGACGTGCTGAGGATGGCCAATGCTTCACGCGGGCCGGACGAGTTCGGATACCGGTCCGAGTTCGTGGAGCTCGTGCGCGCTGCGAAGAG
>DASSFK010000451.1:0-9931 GCA_035694565.1 Sphingomicrobium sp. | reverse complement strand
CCCTAGGCACACCGGTTTCGAAATTCGGGACCAGCGCAAGATCGACACGCGCAGCTTTCCGGACTGGCCGATGGAGATGCTTCGCGTCAATGCGAGCTACTTCGAGGCGCGGGACATGATCGCCGACCGGCTTCCCGACACGGTTCCCGAGGCAATCAAGGCACGGCTGCTCCGGATGACCGAGCTGATCTCGACGATCGAGTTCAGCTAGACGAGTTCGGCAACAGGTTCCCGCTGGAGCCATCCGGCGAGCTTCGCCCGAGCGCGATCCGTGTACATTTTCTTCCGGTCGGCCTTCTTCGAGCGGCCGCCCGGGAGCGGAGGCATCAGGCCGAAGTTGACGTTCATCGGCTGGAAGATCTCGGCATTGGCTCCGCCGGTGATGTGACCGAGGAGAGCGCCCAACGCGGTTTCGGGCGGAGGCGGCGGCAGTCTTCCGCCTTGCTTCTCGGCAATCGCGAAACGGGCTGCGATCAGGCCGATGGCGGCGCTTTCGACATAGCCTTCGCAGCCGGTGATCTGGCCGGCGAAGCGGATGTTCGGCTTTGATTCCAGCCGGAGTTCCTCGTCCAGCAAGCGGGGGGAATTGATGAAGCTGTTGCGGTGGATGCCGCCGAGCCGCGCGAACTCGGCGTTCTCAAGGCCCGGGATGGTCCGGAAAATGCGAACCTGCTCTTTGTGCTTCAGTTTGGTCTGGAAGCCGACCATGTTCCACAGGGTGCCGAGCGCATTGTCCTGCCGAAGCTGGACGACGGCATAAGGCCAGCGGCCGGTGCGCGGATTGTCGAGACCAACTCCCTTCATCGGGCCGAAGCGCAAAGTCTCGACGCCGCGATCCGCCATCACTTCGATCGGCATGCAGCCTTCGAAATAGGGCGTGTCCTTCTCCCAGTCCTTGAACTCGGTCTTCTCGCCATCGCGGAGCGCCTGGACGAAGGCTTCGTACTGATCCTTGTCGAGCGGGCAGTTGATGTAGTCCTTGCCGCCCTTGTCCCAGCGCGCAGCCATCCAGCAAATGTCCATGTCGACGCTGTCGCGGTGCACGATTGGAGCAATTGCGTCGAAAAAGGCGAGGGCACCCTGTCCGGTTTCGGCGGCGATGGCTTCGGCGAGCCTCGACCCCGTGAGCGGACCGGTCGCGATGATGGTCGTGTGGCCCGGAAGAGTGTCGATCCGTTCGCGAACGACCGTGACGTTGGGATGATCCTGGATCGCACGCGTGATTTCGAGGGCGAATTCGTCGCGGTCCACCGCCAGCGCCGAACCGGCCGGAACGCGATGCTTGTCGGCGGCACGCATGATCAAGGAATCGAGCGCACGCATTTCCTGGTGAAGGAGGCCAACGGCGTTGTTCTCGGCGTCGTCGGAACGAAAGCTGTTCGAACAGACCATCTCGGCGAAGCGATCCGTCTCGTGCGCCGGGGTCGTGTCGCCGCCGCCGCGCATCTCCGAGAGGCGAACTTTCAGTCCGGCTTCGGCAAGCTGCCAGGCGGCCTCGGAGCCAGCCAGGCCGCCGCCAACGATGTGAACGTCGAAGGTCATCCGGCGTTGTCCCTAGTTCCCTTCCAAAGGAGCGCAAGGATGATCGACCACTTGGGAATTTCCGTTTCCGACCTGGTGAAGTCGCGGGCCTTCTACGAAGCCGCGCTGGGACCTCTCGGGATGTCTGTCCAGATGGAAGTCCCGGCCGACAGGACGGAAGGCGGCGGATCGGCGCTCGGCTTCGGCGTGCCGGGCGAGAAGATCTTCTGGATCGGCGATGGAGAGAAGGTGGGGGAGGGAACTCATGTCGCTTTCCGCGCGGATCGGCGGGATCAGGTGGATGCCTTTCACGCCGCGGGGCTGAAGGCCGGCGGGCGAGACAATGGCGCGCCGGGGCTGCGTCCGCACTACGGGCCCAATTACTACGCAGCCTTCCTCTACGATCCGGACGGAGCGAACATCGAAGCCGTGTGCTACGAGGAAGCATGAAGCTCTTCACGATCGGCTATGAAGGCACGACGGTCGGCGAGTTCCTTTCGGCGCTTCAAAGCGCGGGGATCGAGCGCATCATCGATGTCCGGGCCATTCCCAATTCGCGCCGGCCGGGCTTCTCCAAGACTCCGTTGCGCAAGGCCTTGGCGGAGGTCGGAATCGATTACGTCCATCTTCGCGCGCTCGGGACTCCCGCGGATGGGCGTGCTGCCGCGCGAGCCGGGCGGCACGCGGACCTCGAGCGAATCTACGCCGGCCAACTCGAATTGCCCGAAGCGGTCGCTGAGGGCGCGCAAATGGTCGGCCTCGCGGAGGAAAAGCCCAGTGCCCTGCTTTGCTACGAGCGCGATCCGGCCGCGTGTCATCGATCGCTTTTGCTGTCGGCGGTCACGCCAGACGCAGAGGTGATGCACCTCTACGCCTGACGGATCTCCGCTTGGTCACGCAGCTTTCGATACCTGGAACGTCACGGCCAAATTGCCAACGGAGCCTTCTACCCGGCCATAAGGATTGACCGTCAGGTAGAACTGCTCGCCGGTCTTGCGGTTTATCCCGGTTAGGTGGGTCGTGCCGGTGTCGTCCGTGGACTCGGAAAAGCGACCGATTGTACGGGCCTGGTCTTCGCTGACGGGCTGAACGGTACCATCGTAGCCGATCGGAGTGAGGCCCAACGCTACTGCGACGATCGTCGTCATCACGGTCATTATGATCTCCTTTTTTGACGCGGCGTGACTGCTGCGCGGAGATCTTTTCAAGAACCATGCCAACTCGACGGGCACAGGGAAGGAGCCGACAAATCGGCCAACGGCGGCACGAGCGGATGGGATACGGTGCTATATATTAGCAATACACCCCAGCCTTATGCCGGGGGCGCTGCTTCGCCCACCAGCAACCCCTCGATGTCGGGGATCGGCCGGTCCGTCATTTCCTTGTTGATGGTGACGACGATGCGCTTTTCGACCTCCTTGTGGAGGCACTTTTTGAGGTGCCCGAGAGCCCTCGGAGGGGCGATCACGGCGAGCGCGCCGAAGTCGTTGCGGAGGGCCCGCCGTTTCAATTCTTCGGCGGCATCCTTCACCCAGCGATCTTCTTCCTGCTGATGGAAATCGGCTTCATCCATCGCCGGCCGCCCGAAACCCATGGCCTGCCTTGTTCCCCCCGGTGCGTCCGTCTTGATCTCCCGGTCCTTCCGATCCTGACGCCGGTCATGGGATTCGGTTCGAAGGTCGATCTGGTTCTGATCGCCGTGATTTCGCAGGAACAGACACTTGGTTCCATCGGCGACGAGGACGAGCGCATTGTGCGGAAGGGCCATTCAGGTTCTCCTTTGGACTTCCCAAAGCGAACGCGAAGCGCCCAAACGCCGTTCCCACGGCTCACCGCAAGTATGAACCTTTAAGCGCTTATTTTTCGCCGGGTTCGGGGTCGGCAGGCCGGTCGAGCTCGCTCTCTCCGACCACGGCTCCCTCTTCGGGCGCCTTTTCATCGCCCGCGTCAAGCTCGATCTCGTCCTCGTCGCTCTCATCGATTCGGGCGACGGACACGACATGCTCGTTCTCGGCGACGCGGAAGATCGTCACGCCTTGCGTGTTTCGGCCCATCACCCGAATGTCGCCGACCGTCGTGCGGATCATCTTGCCCTGGTCGGTTATCAGCATCAGTTGCTCCCCGGTCTGGGCCGGGAAGCTGGCTATGACGCGGCCATTGCGCTCGGATGTGTCGATGTTGGCGATGCCCTGTCCGCCGCGGTTCGTGCGGCGATACTCATAGGCGGACGACCGCTTGCCGTAGCCGTTCTCGGTGACGGTGAGAATGAACTGCTCCTTCTCCGCCATCTCCGCGGCGCGCTCCTGCGGGAGCGAGCATTCGACGTCCTCCCGCTCGCGCCACGGCGGGCACTTCAGATAGGCCTCGCGCTCCTCCTGCGTCGTGCCGACGCGGCGCAGGATCGACATGGAGATGACTTCGTCATTGCCGAGCAGTCGAACGCCGCGGACACCGGTCGAGGTACGCGACTGGAATTCCCGCACGTCGGTCGACAGGAAGCGGATCGCCTTACCGTTGCGGGTAGCGAGGAGGACGTCGTCTTCCTCGGTCAGCAATTCAACGCCGATCAGACGGTCGGTCGGGTCCGCCTGCTCTTCATTGTCATCGCCATTGTCCGCACCTTCGATCGCTGCCGTGCCGAAGCGCATCGCGATCTTGCCGGCGGTGGGGATGTTGGTGAACGCGGCCATGCTGTTGCGGCGAACCGTGCCATGTGCGGTCGCGAACATGATGTGCAGGCCGCCCCACTCATTTTCGTCTTCGGGCAGCGGAAGCACGGTCGAGATCGTCTCCCCATCCGCCAGCGGCAGAAGGTTGATCATCGGCCGGCCCTTGGTGTTCGGGCCGCCTTCCGGAAGGCGCCACACCTTCATCCGATAGACTCGGCCGAGGTTCGAGAAGAACAGCACCGGATTGTGGGTCGAGGTGACGAACAGGGTCGTCACCGCGTCCTCGTCCTTGGTCTGCATTCCGGCGCGGCCCTTGCCGCCCCGCTTCTGTTCCCGGAACAGGGCCAGCGGTGTGCGCTTGATGTAGCCGGTCATGGTCACGGTCACGACCATGTCCTCGCGCTCGATGAGGTCCTCGTCTTCAATGCCTTCGGCAGCCGGCGCCAGCTCGCTCATGCGAGGCGATGCGAACTCGGCTTCGACCTCGTCGAACTCCTCCCGCATCACCTCGTATAGACGGACGCGATTGGCCAGGATTTCGAGCAGTTCACCGATGGATTCCGCTAGTTCCTGAAGCTCCTTGCCGATCTCGTCGCGCCCGAGCGCGGTGAGGCGATGCAGGCGAAGCTCGAGGATCGCCTTCACCTGGGCTTCGGAGAGCTGGTAAATGTCGGACTTGCCCTGTGGCTCGACCGCTTCGACCAATGCAATGTACGGGCGGATTTCCGCACCGGGCCATTGACGGGCGAGCAGTTTTTCGCGCGCTTCCGCCGGGCTCACCGAGCCTCGAATCAGCTTCACCACCTCGTCGAGATTGGTCACGGCGACGACGAGGCCGAGCAGGATGTGGGCCCGCTCGCGGGCCTTGAGCAGCTCGAACTTCGAGCGACGGGTGATGACCTCCTCGCGGTATCGGACGAAGCTCTCGATGATGTCGCGCAGCGTCAGCGTTTCCGGGCGCCCGCCACGGATTGCCAGCATGTTCGCCGGAAAGCTCGACTGGGCGGGCGTGTGCCGCCAGAGCTGGTTGAGGACGACGTCGGGCGTCGCATCGCGCTTCAGGTCGATGACGATCCGGACGCCTTCGCGGTTGGACTCGTCGCGGATGTCGGAGACGCCTTCGATGCGCTTGTCCTTGGCCGCTTCAGCGATCTTCTCCACAAGGCCGGACTTGCCTACCTGGTAGGGGATTTCGGTCAGAACGATCGAGCGGCGGTCACCGCGGCCTTCCTCGACCTTGTAGCGCGACCGCATCATGATCGAGCCGCGGCCTGTCGTGTAGGCGCTGCGGATGCCGGTCTGGCCGAGAATGAAAGCGCCGGTCGGGAAGTCCGGGCCCTTCACATGCTCCATCAAGCCTTCCGAACTGATTGCCGGATCGTCCATGTAGGCACGGCACGCAGCCAGGACTTCGCCGAGATTGTGCGGCGGGATGTTGGTGGCCATGCCGACCGCGATTCCGCCTGCACCGTTGACCAGCAGGTTCGGGAAGCGCGCAGGAAGGACCTGCGGCTCGCGTTCCGAAGCGTCATAATTCGGCTGGAAATCGACAGTATCCTTGTCGATGTCAGCGAGAAGGAAGTTGGCGACCTTGGCCAGGCGCGCTTCAGTGTAACGCATCGCGGCAGGCGGATCGGGATCCATCGATCCGAAGTTCCCCTGGCCGTCGATCAGCGGAACGCGCATCGACCATGGCTGAGTCATTCGGGCGAGCGCGTCATAGATCGCACTGTCGCCGTGCGGGTGATACTTACCCATGACGTCACCGACGATGCGGCTCGATTTGCGGTACGGGCGGCCGGCGACATAGCCAGCTTCCTCACAGGCATAGAGAATTCGGCGATGTACCGGCTTGAGGCCGTCGCGCACGTCGGGAAGTGCGCGGCTCACGATCACGCTCATCGCGTAATCGAGGTAGCTGGCCTTCATCTCATCGACGATGGAGATGGGTGCGATGTCGCTGGAGTCTGTCGGGCCGGTGAGTTCAGCCGGCGGTTCGGTGGCCAAGGTGAATTGATCCTGTGGGTCTGCTTATGCGGATACGCGGGGGAGATTCGCCGCTTTGCACGGCGTTACCCCCCAGATAGGGAGGCCTAGCCGGATTTGAACCCGCGCGCCAGTGCGCGCGCGTACGCGCGCGAGGCTCAGGCGCACAAAATGGAAGAAGCGGCCCGGCCTCTGGAGGATAGCCGAGCCGCTTCCGAGGTGGGACCCGCCGATTCCTGAGGTGTCGAAGCCAAGGGAGAGGCGGGCCCCAAATATCCACTATCCCAAATCGGGGCTGACCGGACCTTATCAGAAGTTAGCCTGGTGCCGATTCTGGGTTACCTGGGGCCATTCGAATTCAATGCCGGTTCATGCGGCTTTGCGCAGCAGTCTTGGCGTTCCAATCGCCGAGGTTTATGGCCGCCGGCGCAGTATTTCGCGCCGAGGTGACGGCGCATGGGAGAGCAACAGTGAAATCGACGATCAAGACGCTTGGTATCGCGCTTGCCGCTTCGACGGTCCTTGCAACCGGCGCCCAAGCGCAACGCGAAAATTATGGCGCTGGCGGACCACGGACGACGACCCCTCAGGGGCGCGGTGGAGACCAAAAGGATGAGAAGGCGCCGAAAGGCAGCGCAACGGTCACGATCGGGAATCAGAAGATCAAGATCTCGGCCGCCTTTGCAAAGGCCTACCAGGAACTGGTGACCGCGGTCGACGGCAATGACGTCGCCAACATCCCAGCAAAGGTCGCCGCGGCGCATGCTGCCGCCCAGACTCCCGACGAGCATTATCTTGCTTCGCAGGCACAGCTGAAGGGTGCTGTCGCGACCAAGAACGACGCCGAGATCGCAACTGCGCTCGAGGCCCTTATCGCGTCCGGCAAGCTCGATCAGGCGCAGCAGTCCAATGCCTATCTCAACCTCGGCAAGACCCGGTACAACCTGAAGCAGTACCCGCAGGCGGTCGCCGCCTTCGAGAAGGTCCAGCAGCTCGAGCCGACCAACCAGGAGATCATTCCGCTTCTGGCCCAGGCGCGGTCCGTCGGCGGCAATCCGACCGAGGCGGTCACCACGCTCCGCCAGGCGATCGCCCAGCAGAGCGCGAACGGCGGAAAGGCACCCGAAGAGCTTTACAAGCGGACCATCTCGGTTGCCTACAAGGCCAAGCTTCCGGTCACTCCCGAGCTCAGCCGGCAGTGGGTCGCAGCCTATCCGACGGCCGCGAACTGGAGCGACGCGGTCCGAATCTATCGCAACCTCAACAATGTCGACGAAGCGGGAACTCTTGACCTGTTCCGCCTCATCCGGGCCGCCAAGGCGATGAAGGACGATGGGGACTATGATCGCTATGCCTATCTCGCCCTGAACAAGGGTTATCCGGGCGAAGCGAAGGCCGTGCTCGACGAGGGTGTTGCGGCGGGCGTCGTCGACCTCAACAAGTCGCCGTTCAAGGAAGAAATGGCGCAGGCGAGGGCCAAGTCGGCTGGCGAGGCCGCTACTCTCGACGCGGCCGCTTCGAGGGGCCTGGCCGCAGCGACGGCGAAATCAGCGGTCGCGAACGGAGACCTTCTCTACGGCTATGGCGAGTATGCCAAGGCGGCGGACATCTATCGCGCCGCGCTGAAGAAGCCGGGCGCGGATGCGGGCCTCATCAATCTGCACCTGGGAATGGCCCTTGCCCGCTCGGGCGACAAGGCCGGAGCGACGGCCGCATTGAATGCGGTGACCGGCGCGCACGCCGAGATCGCTAAATACTGGCTGACCTATCTTTCGACCCAGGCTTAACAGCCACGGACGAATGCTTTGAAGGGCGCTGGGCAACCGGCGCCCTTCTTCGTTGGATTTCTGCTACTTGGACTGTCCCAATTCGGGATGGTTAACCATCTGCCCCTTCCGTAGGAACGCGCACCACGAGAACGGTAGATCGACCGGTCTTGAAGGAAGCGGATTTAGCGGTGCGGTTCGATGATCGCCTGAACACAGTATTGGCGCAGCCCGCGGCCAATCCGCACGACCGCGCCGTCCGCTGGCGCCAGCTGGTAGAACTACTCGCGCGTGCAACCGACCTGTCGACACCACTTGCCCAGCGT
This sequence comes from Sphingomicrobium sp., assembly GCA_035694565.1. Taxonomy (GTDB): domain Bacteria; phylum Pseudomonadota; class Alphaproteobacteria; order Sphingomonadales; family Sphingomonadaceae; genus Sphingomicrobium. Next base: position 1,663 of record DASSFK010000451.1, on the reverse strand, counting down.
GCGCTGGAAGTCATCCTCTCCGACGCTCCGAGCATCGAACAGCCTGTTCGTGCGGCCGCTGCTCGCGCCGTCGCCCGCCCTCAGCTTCCGGTAGCGCTCGTCATCTTCTTCGCCAGCGATGCCGTCGCCGTGGCCGCTCCAGTCCTGGCCTCGGCGTCCCTTCAGCCGTTCCAGTGGAAGGACGTGCTGGCGACGGCCAGTCCCGACAGCACGCAGTTCATTCGCTCGCTCTATCCGAACCTGCCCGCGTGGGGCGCAGCGCAGCCCGAAGCGCCGCTTGCTCCACCGCAGGCGCGTCTCGGACCGCTGGTCGTGCGTGTGCCTGAGCCCGAGCCCGAACCGGAACCCGAGCCCGAACCGCGGCCTGAGCCTAAACCCGAGCCCGAATCGGAGCCGGCTGCAGCGCCGCACGCTCCAGCCGCACCTGCTCAGCCGATCCCTTCGATCAGCGAAGTGCTGGCCCGTATCGAGCATCTGCGGGAAGAACGGCAGGTCGCACGTCCGCAGCCCGCGGCGAGAGCCCCGATTGCTCCGGTCTCCGCCAGCTTTGCCGATAGCGCCTCACCGCCACTGTTCCGCTGGGAGTGCGGGCCATCGGGCGAGATTGGCTGGGTCGAAGGTGTGCCCCGCGGTCCGCTAGTCGGGCGGTCACTCGCCAGCCCGAACGAGCACAACGGTGTGGACCAGCGAATTCATCGCGCCTTTGCTGTCCGGGCACCCTTTCGCGACGCGATCATGACCGTCTCCGGCGAAGGGCCAGCCGCCGGCGAGTGGAAGATGAGCGGTGTTCCGGCGTTCGAGCCGACCGACGGACGCTTCGCCGGTTATCGCGGCGTGGGTGTGCGCTCGATGGAAGTCGCGACCGATGAAATCTTCGTTTCCGAGGAAGAGCCTCTCGATGAAGACGCCCTCCGCGAGCTGATCCACGAGCTTCGAACGCCGCTCAACGCCATCATCGGCTTTGCGGAGATCATCGACGGCCAATATTTCGGGCCGGCCGAGCAGCCTTACCGGGATCGTGCATCCGAGATCGTTGCTCAGGCGCGGTTGTTGCTTTCGGCCATCGAGGACCTCGATGTTGCGGCCCAGCTTCGGTCCGCGGCCGCGCTGGACGGATCGACAGATCTCAACGCCTTGCTGACGGAGCTGATGCCCGAGCTCAAGGAGCGCGCTGCGCAGCGCAATGCGATCGTCGACGTGCTTCTCTCTCGAATCCCGGCGATCTGCAGCCTCGACCGCAACGTTCTTGAACGGCTGATGCGTCGCTTCTGCTTTGCTCTGATCGACGTCATGGCGCCGCGCGAAAAGCTTGTGATCTCGCTCGACTGCGATGTCGGACAATGCCTCGTCACGCTCAATCGTCCGCAGTCGTTGCGGGGGCTGACAGACGCGCAGCTCTTCGGGCGGACCGAGGATGGCCCCGACGTGCTTGCAGCAGGCTTCTCTCTGAAACTTGCGCGGGGAATTGCCCAGACCGCCGGCGGAGATCTCCGTGTGACCGGCGAGAAGCTGGCGCTCGTTTTGCCGCGTCGACGGACCTAGCTTGCGCCCCACGCGGCGCGAGCGCTAACGCTCTCGAACCGGTGAGGGCCTGTAGCTCAACGGTAGAGCCGGCCGCTCATAACGGCTAGGTTGGGGGTTCGAATCCCTCCGGGCCCACCAC
>DASSFK010000450.1:0-2635 GCA_035694565.1 Sphingomicrobium sp. | reverse complement strand
CGAAGCCGCCCAGTTCAAACCCGAAACCATTGTCGCGGCCGAATAGGAGGTACGAAAAATGACCTATCGTTATTGGGTGATCGGCGGAGACTATAGCGACTGCCGCTTCAACGACATCAGGCCGGGCACGGAGAAGGTCCTTGGCCCCTACGACGACGAAGTGAAAGCGCGGACCGAATGGCAGCGGCTCACTTTCCGGGATCACTGCGGGGCAACGACGCGCTATTCAATCTGCATGGAGCCGAATCGCGCATGAATTCAGTGATCGACCGGCCGCGGATCGTGGCCGAGACCAGCCGAGTGCCGGCGGCGGGCGCGGTCCTGACCCCGGACGCCCTCGATCTCGTCGCCGAGTTGCACGAGCGCTTCGATTCGAGGCGGCGGGAGCTCCTCGACCGGAGGCTCGAGCGGCAGGAACGGTTCGATGGAGGCGAACTTCCCGACTTCCGGGAGGACACGCTCAAGATCCGTGAGTCCGAATGGACGGTCGGCTCAATCCCCGCCGATCTACAGGACCGCCGCGTAGAGATTACGGGCCCGACCAACGCCAAGATGCTGATCAACGCGCTGAACTCCGGTGCGCGCGTGTTCATGGCGGATTTCGAGGATGCGACCTCGCCGACCTGGGACGAACTGATCACAGGGCAGGCGAACCTCAAGGCCTACTGGCTTGGCCGGTTGGGTTTCACCGATCCCGACAGCGGCAAGGGCTATGAGGTCGGCGATGACCCCGCGGTGCTGATGGTCCGGCCCCGCGGTCTGCACCTTCCCGAAGACCATGTGACGGTCGATCACGAGCCGGTCGCCGGCGCCTTCTTCGATTTCGCGCTTTACGCATGGCACAATGCGCGCCCGGCGCTGGCGAAGGGCTCCGGTCCCTACTTCTACATTCCCAAGCTCGAGAGTGCCGAGGAAGCGGCGCTATGGAGCGACGTGTTCGCGCTTGCCGAGAACCGCCTGCGCCTGGAGCGCGGGACGATCAAGGCGACGATCCTGATCGAGACCATCCCGGCAGCCTTCGAGATGGAGGAGATCCTCTATGCCCTTCGCGAGAACATCGTCGGCCTGAACTGCGGCCGCTGGGACTATATCTTCTCAACCATCAAGCGGCTCGGACGGAGGGCCGATCGCCTGACGCCAGACCGTTCGGCGATGACGATGGATAAGGCCTTTCTTGCCGCTTACTCGCTTCGGCTGATCGATACCTGCCATCGCCGGGGAGCCTTCGCGATGGGCGGGATGTCGGCCTTCATCCCGGTCAAGGGAGACGAAGCGGCAAACTCGGCAGCGATGGAGAAGGTGCGCGCCGACAAGGTTCGAGAAGTGACCAACGGCCACGACGGGACGTGGGTCGCTCATCCGGGCCTCGTTCCGATCGCATTGGGAGCCTTCGAAGCGATGCAGGGACCAAATCAGCTGTCGAAGCGGCCGGATCACGTCCCCGGCCGTGACGAAATGCTGGAACTGCACAAGGGCCCGCGCACAGAGCAGGGAGCGCGCGAGAATATCCGCGTCGGTGTGCAGTATCTCGCCGCCTGGCTCGGCGGGAAAGGCGCGGTGCCGCTCTACAATCTGATGGAGGATGCGGCGACGGCGGAGATCAGTCGCGCCCAGCTCTGGCAATGGCTGCATTTCGAAGCGCCGCTCGACGACGGCCGCAAATTCACCCGCGAGCTGTTCGACACGCTCTACGAGGAAGAGATCGGCCTTTTACGGGAAGTCTCGAACATCATCGACGCATCCGAGCTGTTCCGCGAAATGGTCGTCTCAGACGACTTTGCCGAATTCCTGACCCTGCCGGCCTACGAATTGTTGGACTGAGCAAGAACGCGGCAACGCGAGCACCTTGCGGAAGCGCTCGTGGACCCGCGACCTCGGCCCAAGAAAAAAGGCGCCGGAACCGAAGTTCCGACGCCCTTGTTTGCTCAGCGCTGAGGCTTAGGCCGCGGCCTTGTTGCCCTCGAGCGCCTTCTTCGCCTGGGCGATGATGGCGCTGAACGCTTCCCCCTCGTGCATTGCGATGTCGGCCAGGACCTTCCGGTCGAGGTCGATGTTCGCGAGCTTGAGGGCGTGGATGAACTGCCCGTAGGTCAGGCCTTCCGCGCGGACCGCGGCGTTGATGCGCTGGATCCAGAGGGCGCGGAAGCTCCGCTTCTTCACCTTGCGGTCGCGGTAGGCGTACTGGCCTGCCTTCTCGACTGCCTGGCGGGCGATGCGAATGGTGTTCTTGCGACGGCCGTAATAGCCCTTCGCCTGATCCAAGATCCGCTTGTGCTTGGCGCGAGTGGTCGTGCCGCGCTTGATTCGTGCCATGTCCCGCTACTCCTTACTTGAGGCCGTAGGGCGCCCAAAGCTTCACTCGAGCCGTATCGGCATCGGCGAGCACTTCGGTGCCGCGGTTCTGGCGGATGTACTTGGCGTTATGGCTGATCAGGCGGTGGCGCTTGCCCGCGACACCATGCTTGATCTTGCCGGTCGCCGTGAGCTTGAAGCGCTTTTTCACGCCGCTCTTGGTCTTCAGCTTGGGCATTTCGTCTCCTTTGCGCCTACGAGGACGCGACAAGATCCAACCGCCACGGCAGCCCTTTCGGCCGGGCCATTGGTTTTCCAATGATCTGGAAAGCGCGGGCCTATA
>DASSFK010000449.1:0-2209 GCA_035694565.1 Sphingomicrobium sp. | reverse complement strand
ACCCGTCATCCGGTTCGATCGGAACAGCCGAAGCGCGCCTTCGCCGTCCTTGGGATCGGAGCGGAGCGCCTGGCTGATGAGGTGAAGCGCGGCCGGGACCAGCGCGACGAGCGCGAGCCAGTCCGCTCTCACCGCCCAGATCGCGGCGCCCCACAGCAGGATTGCGAGAGCGTAGAAAATCGCGACCCCGAGCGGCGCCTTGTCGGCGAGCCTTCGGGCGGACGATTTCACCCCGACCAGCGCGTCGTCCTCGATATCCTGGATCGCGTAGAGCGTGTCATATCCGATCACCCAGGCGATGCTTCCGAACCAGAGCAGGAACGCAGGGGGATCGAGCGTGCCGGTCACCGCCGGCCAGCCGACCAGCGCTCCCCAGGAAAAGACGAGCCCGAGCCATGCCTGCGGCCACCAGGTGATTCGCTTCATGAACGGATAGGCGGCGACCGGAGCGATGCTGACCAGGGCGACGATCGCCGCCAGGACGTTCAGCCGGAGGAGCACGACCAGCCCGACGGCCAGGAGGAGGGCGATCAGGATCCAGGCCGATCGAACGGACGCCCGGCCGCTCGCCAGCGGCCTCGAGCGGGTCCGCTCGACCGCCTTGTCGAGATCCCTGTCGACGATGTCGTTGTAGACGCAGCCCGCGCTTCGCATGGCGAAGGCGCCGAGCAGGAACCATCCGAACAGGTCGAAGCGGCCCTGCACTCCGGCGAGCGCCACGCCGAAGGCGCATGGCCAGTAGAGCAGCCAGGTGCCGATCGGCCGGTCGAGCCGCATCAGGGACGCGAAAGGCCGAACGCGGGCCGGCAAGGCGCCGATGAACCCGCGCCGCTCGCTGTCGGGGACGATGTCTGAGGCCGCGGTCACGGCCGCGGCTTAGCGTCTCGGCCTGGCCCTGTCTTCGGCCTCAATAGTGGTTGGGGACGATCTTGACGCGGCTCGTGTCGAGCTTGTCGTCATAGGCTCCCTTGCTGGAGCGTTTCGGCAGCTCGGGCTTCGACTTCCGGACCCTTTCATAGGGGATCAGCGACAAGATCTGCCTGATCCCATTGAGCCGGGCGCGCTTCTTGTCGTCGCTGTGAAGGACGTTCCACGGCGCCGCCTTGTGGCTGCTGGCCTTGAACATCGCATCGCGGGCCCGTGAATAATCGTACCAGCGCGAATAGGACTTGATGTCCATCGGGCTGAGCTTCCACTGCCTCAAGGGATCCTCGATCCTCGCCTTGAAGCGCCGCTCCTGCTCCTCCTTGCCGACCTCGAGCCAGAGCTTGATGAGGATGATGCCCTGATCGACGAGCCACTGCTCGAAGCCGGAAACATTGCCGAGGAAGGTCTCGATTTCCTTGTCGCTCGCATAGCCCATGACGCGCTCGACGCCGGCGCGGTTGTACCAGCTCCGGTCGAAGATCACGACTTCGCCGGCAGCCGGGAAATGCTCGATATAGCGCTGGAGGAACAGCTTTGTGCGCTCGCGCTCGGTCGGGGCGCTCAACGCAACGATCCGGAACGTCCGGGGGCTTACGCGCTCGGTCAGCCGGCGGATCAGGCCGCCCTTTCCGGCAGTGTCGCGACCCTCGAACGCGATGATGATCCGGGCGCCGGTTTCGCGGACCCAGTCCTGGAGATGGCAAAGCTCGACCTGAAGCTGTTCGAGCTCTTCCTCATAATCCTTGCGCGACATTTTCTCGGGCTTCTTGCCCGATCCGTTCTTGCCCTTCTTTCCGGCTTTCTTGCCCGCGATTCGGAATTCCCCGTGCTTCTCGACGTTCATGACAGGTCCTTTCGGCGTGGGCGGAGCCAATCACGAGGAGCAAGGCGGCGGTATCGGGTGATGACCTGATCCCCGCATCGAAAGTTAACTCGTCGCTGTTCCGCGAACGCGCTATTGGCCCTCCGCCCCGGGTGGAGCGAAGGAGAGCGTGATGAGCAGGAAGACCCTGTTCGTGACCGCCATTTGCGCGATCACGATTGCCGCGCCGGCCCTTGCGGGCGAAGTCAACGGAAGCACCAGGAACCCGAAGGACGACTATTCCAACGGTGTTTCGATCTGCAAGTTCTCGGGCCTGAACGACTTTCCCGACGGATCGCAGAGCGGTCCCCCGGGACGGACTCAGAATTTCGGGCAGGACGTTGCGAACTTCGGCGCGGATCCGCGCGAGTTCAATCCGGGCGACGAAGGCGCCTGCAACGCTCACCTCTCCCCGATCCG
>DASSFK010000448.1:0-10905 GCA_035694565.1 Sphingomicrobium sp. | reverse complement strand
AGAAAAGGCGGAACCTTCTCGTCGACCGAGGCCGTGACCAACACCCGCGTGTCGCCAAACGAAACAAGGCATGAGCCTTCTGCATGACGGGTGAAGCCGGGCTCAAAGCTCAAAGCTCGCATTTGGTCGGGTGCGCGGCCGCTCGGGCGCATCAGGTGCTCCTGCTGATTGGATTCGTCGCTCCCCTAGACCGGGCGAGACGCCAATCCTAGATGCTTGCCGGCAATGGCAGAGCATATCGGCGAGCTTAGCATTCGGATGCGCGAGATCTTCGGCCATGTGGTCGAGGCCTATCTCGAGCGCGGTATTCCGGTCGGGTCCAAAGCCCTGACCGCCACCGTGAACCTGTCGCCGGCCTCGATTCGCGGAGTCATGCAGGACCTGGAAGAAAGGGGGCTCCTCACTCATCCGCATACGTCCGCGGGTCGAATCCCAACCGAGACGGGTCTGAGGCTCTTCGTCGACGGCATCATGCAGGTTGCCGCGCCCGATCCGTGGGAGCGGCGGGAGATTGAGCGGCAGATCGTCCGCGATCAGCCGATCGAGGATGCGCTTGCTGCGGCGTCCGCCGCCCTTTCCGGACTCTCGCAGGCGGCGGGAGTCGTGCTCGCGCCGAAAAGCGAGATCCGGCTCAAGCAGCTTGGACTGGTTCCGCTCGGGCCGGATCGCGCGCTGGCTGTGCTCGTCGGAGCGGACGGGAATATCGAGAACCGCATCGTCAATCTCGACGGAGTGACCAGTGCGGATGCGCTCAATGAGGTCACCAACTTCATCAACGCGCATCTGTCGGGGCTGACGCTGGGCGAGGCCCAGACCCGCCTGCTGGCGGAAATTCGCGACCGCCGCGAGGCGCTCGACCTCGCTGCCGCCGAGCTGATCGCGTCGGGCCTCGCCGCGTGGAGCGAGGACCATGCGCGACGGCCGGTGCTGATCGTCCGCGGTCAGGCGAACCTCATCGACGACAACGCCGCCGCGGACCTCGAACGCGTTCGAAGCCTCTTGGAAGAGCTCGAAAACAGGCAGGAAATCGTCCGCCTTCTAGAGGGCGCACGCGATGCTCCAGGGTGCCGGATATTCATCGGCAGCGAGAACCGGATGTTCGCTCTTTCGGGGTCCTCGGTGATTGCCGCGCCCTATCGCGGGAGCCAGGGTGACGTGGTCGGCGTTGTCGGAGTCATCGGGCCAACGCGCTTGAACTACGCCCGAGTCATCCCAATGGTAGACTTCACGGCCAAGGCCCTTACGAGATTGATGGCATGATCGAGAACGAGAAATTGGAAGACGAAGCCGAGGAAATTCGTCGCGAGACCGCAGAGGATGCACCCGAGGTCGCCGAGCACGACCGCGTTGCCGAGCTCGAAAAGGCGCTCGAGGAAGCGAACAGCAAGGCGCTTTACGCCGCCGCGGAAATTCAGAATGTCCGCCGGCGACTGGAGACCGAAAAGCAGCAGGCCGCAAACTATGCGACGACTCAGTTCGCGCGTGACATGCTGGCCATCAAGGACCATCTCGAGCGCGCCCTGAGCGCCGTTTCCGAAGAGCTTCGAAACGACAAGGTCGCGAGCAATTTCCTTGCCGGGATCGAGTCGACGCTGCGCGAGCTGGAAGCCGTGTTCGTCCGCCACGGAATCACCCGCATCGAAGCGGTGGGCGAGCAGCTCGACCCGCACCGGCACCAGGCAATGATGGAAATTCCGTCGGCGGATGCCGAGCCGGGAACCATCGTTCAGGAAATGCAGCCCGGTTACATGTTGAAGGACAGGCTGCTTCGCCCCGCCCTTGTCGGAGTGGCCCGCAAGCCCGACTAGTGGACTTCGCGGTGCTGGGTCTCACCCTTGGTGGCTAGGCTGAAGCGAGGCTCCTCCTTGACGGCGCCGAACAGGCGAGCGGCCGCGTAGCGTCCGACCTCGGGCCCGTGCTTGAATCCGTGACCCGACCCGCCGCCCAGCAGAAGTAGGTTCGACAGGCTCGGGTGGAAGTCGATCAGGAAGTCGCCGTTGGAGCTGTTCTCGTACTGGCAGACTTCTGCTCCGATCAGCGGGGCGCCGCGAAGGCCCGGGAAGCGTCGGTCGCGGAAGGCGACGACCTCGTCGAGTGCGGCCTGCGTCGGGCGGCGATCCTGTGTATCGGGATCGATCAAAGCACCGTGCTGGTCATGCGCGAATTTGACGCCGCGATTTTCGAGGTCCGGAAAGCCGTAGTAGATGTCGCCGGCGTTGAAGTCCGCCCAACCCGGCATCGCGGCGGGTGAATAGCTCCGGTCGCCAGCCGGCTTGCCGAAATAGAAGACTTCCTGACGGGTCGCGAAGATCCTCTTTCCGAGGACGTCCGGAAAGATTTTTGGAAGCCATGGGCCGAGCGCGAAAACAAAGCGGTCCGCGGCGAGACTCTCGCCCGACTGGAGTTTCACGGCATCGAGAGAGCCGTTTCCTTGAACCGCGATAGCGGCACCGATCCGGTATTCTCCGCCCGACTTCACGAAGCGGTCGACCAGGGTCTGGACGGAGCGGCGAGCCATCAGGGCACCGAACCTCGCTTCGAACAGACCGACCTCGATTCCGTCGAAATCGATCATCGGGAACCGGCGCTGAAGTGCGGCTCGATCCATCCGCTCGATCGGAAGCCCGAGCTGCTTGTGAACCGCGATGCTGCCAAGAAAGTAATCGTCTTCCTTCTCGCTGAAGAAAACCACTCCGCACGGAACCAGGATCGGAAGCCCGGAGATCGCGCTGAGTGCCTGCCACTGCGGCAAGCTCTCGGACGCAAAGCGCGTATAGATCGCATCCCGGCCATAACCAGCGCGGGTGAGGCGCGATTCACCCCCCGAGGACGCCCGGCTGTGCGAGGCGCCCCATGCATCGATAAGCGTCACACGATGCCCGGCGTTCTGAAGGTGATGGGCAGTCCAGGAGCCGAACACGCCGGCACCGACGACAACCACGCGCTCGCCTTTTTTTCCTTGTGCCATCGCCGAGCTCCCTGCGGCCAAAACGGCAGCGCCGCTCGCCCCTTTTAGGAGCGAGCGGCGCGTTACGTTCAACTGCGGCTTGGCTGTCGCTTCGCCGTTACTCATTCCTCGCCGATCAGCCGCGTTCCGGAGCCGGTGGCGGCGGCGGAGGCGGAGGCGGCGGGGCCGGGCAGGCCTCGGTCGCCAGGATCACCGAACCGTCCGCGCAGGTCTGCGTCGCTGGAGGCGGCGGAGGCGGCGGCGGAGGTGGCGGAGGCGGCGGAGCGACCTCAGGCTTCTCGCTGAACTTGTAGCGAGCCGTCAGACCGATCGTCCGCGGCTGGCCGATCAGATAACCGAAGCGCGCACGTAGTCCGCGCTCGCGATCGATCGAGAGCTTCGGGTTCGCGTCGAACAAGTTCTTTGCATAAAGGGTGAATTCGAGCCCGCTCAACCAGCTCACGTTCGCCGATAGGTTGGCTACGGTGTAAGAGGGCAATTTGAGGGAACCGATATCGTTGACTCCGGAGCCGAAAGTATTCGTCACCGGATCGAACCACAATGCATTCCCAACAAAGCCGGAGCCGGGCACCTGGTCGCCGGGCTCACCCCACCGGTTGCCGATATGCTGGACGCTGCCGGTGATCGACCAGTTCATGCTGTCGTTTAGAGGCGCCCCATAAGTCGCGACCGCAGCAACCTGGAACTTCGGCACGGTCGGCAAGCGATTGCCCTTTTCGATGCCGCCGATCACAGCTGGTGGGTTTCCGCCGACCACGTCTGAGTCGAATTCCGCTTTCTGGATGTTAGCGTTGATCGAGAAATCGAGGCCCGGTAACGGGTTCACCGCAAACTCCGCCTCAAGTCCCGTCGAGTGAGCCTTTGGCACGTTGAAAACGACACGCGACGAGCAGCTGCCGGCAGTCAAGGTCACCTGCAGGTCGCGGATCTCGTTATGGAACACGGCCGAATTGAACGTGATGCCGTTCCGCGAATATTTCATGCCGGCTTCGTAGTTCCAAAGCGTCTCGTCGTCGTAGGCACCGAGGCCGCCAAAGGTGGCGAGATCCTCCGGACTGCACAGCGGCACGTTGATCGGGTCGTTGATGCCACCTAGCCGGAAGCCCTTCGCTGCCTGCACGTTGACACTGAAGTAATTGGTAGGCTCCCAGGTCCCGATTATGCGCGGCGAGAATCCGTTGGATTTCGTCTTGTCGCCGAGGCTGATGACGTGGTCGGAGAACTGTCCGCCCGAGATGAAGTCGCGCTCTTCGTTGAAACTGTAATACCGCCCGCCGCCGGTCAGTTTGAACTGGCCGAAGTCATAGCTCAACTCGCCGAAGAGGGCCTTTTGCTTGATGTCGTAAGGCAGATCAGCGTGGTAGGGATTATCCGGGATGATAAACGACCCGGTGTCCGGGCCACCGAAGGCATCCCAGCCGGGCGTTGGGAGGCGCTGCTCATACTTGCGGTCGACCTTCGAATAGAAGCCGCCGAAGACCCACTGGAAGGGGTCGGAACCTGTTGAAGCCACGCGCAATTCCTGCGTGAACTGCTTGAGATCGGTCGTATCGCGCAAATTCGACGGCAGCGGGATACCGGCAGCCGGGAATCCGAAGCTGATGTTGATCGAGTCCGTCAGGGCGGAGGCATCGCGGCTCACGAGGATATCGCGCTTCACGTAGCTGGTAACCGAAGTGAGCTCCGCAGGGCCGAAATCGTAACTCGCGACGAGGTCGGCGAGGAAGGTCTTGTCGCGGAACTTCTCACGGAAGTTCAAATACTGGGTGCGCTTGCCAATCAGGTCACCACCCGTCGTAGTGAACTGGTTGTCGAAGAGGATGTAATGATCCTCGCGGTTGAACCCTCCGGCCTCAACCTTTTGATAGGCCACGCGCGGTGTAATCTTGAACTCGGGCGTCGGCTGGAAGAGCAGCGACAGCCGGCCACCGACGCGGTCGCCGTCGTTGACGTTCTTTTTGTCGAGCGGCCCATTCGCGTCGATGAACCCGCCGAAGTGCGTACCGTAGGCAACGGCGCGCATGGCGACGGTATCGCCTAGCGGCACGTTGATGGCGCCCTTGAGGCCATAACCAACATCGCCGCCCTTCAGGACGTTGACGTCGCTTTCGATGGCTCCTTCCATGCGGTTAACATTGGGCTGATTGGTGATGTAACGGATCGTGCCGCCGACACTGCCGGCGCCAAACAGAGTACCCTGAGGACCGCGAAGGGTTTCGACGCGGTTGAGGTCAAAGAGATCGAAGTCCGGCGTGAACAGCGACAGCGAGGTGATTGTCTCGTCCAGGTAGATGCCGACCTGTTCCTTCACGCCCGGTTGGTCCCGGGCAATCTGGCCAGCGGAAACGCCACGAACCGACACCTGGCTCTGTCCGGGCCCGAGATTCTGGACGGTCAGGCCTGCGACATTGCGGCTGATGTCCTCGATCGACTGAGCGTTAGCGCGCTGGATGTCCTCTTCAGTCTGGGCGTTGATTGAGAAGGGAACGTCCTGGACCCTCGTCGCGCGCTTGGTCGCCGTAACGATGATCTCGTCTCCGCTGGTCTGCGCGACTTCAGGCCGGTTTGCCGCCTGGGCGGTGTCCTCCTGCGTCGATTGGGCGAAAGTCGGTGTAGAGAGTGCGACGGCGGCGGTGCCGACGAGCAGTAGAGCCGTATTGCGCATGGAGAGCCCCCTTAGCGTGCGCCAAACTGTATTGATCGCGTAATGATTATGCCTAACCGATGCTATTGGAAGCTCGGGCGCGCGTTACTGTCAGCTTTCCGGCAACGCTGTTGCTATGCGGTTACAGCAAAGGTTTCCCGGAGAAACGGAAGAATCTCGGGCGAAGGACAGGCTGCGACATTCCCGCCACGGTCGGCCATGAAGCGGTGACGGACGATTTCGGCTTGCTGCTCAAGCCCATAGTCCTCGAACCGCCGGCCGGGCTTCAGCTGATATTGGTAGCGGCAGAAGGGATGGCGCATCAGCGGCAGGTAGAAACGGCCCCGCTTCTGCGATTGCCACACGTGTGTGAGCTCATGGATGAAAAACCCCTGCCGGTTTAGCGGCTCCTTGCTGAAATCATCGGACCAGAGGTCACCATGGGGGTGGAAGTGAATGTTGCCCATCGGTGCCATTGCGACCCGCCGAGGCTGGAAGGGCCACCATTTGCGGCGGACGATCCCGACCTTCGAATAGTCGATCGCGTCTCCGAAGATGGAGCGCGCCATTTCAACTTCTCCCGCCGTAAGCGGGCGTGAAGCGTCTGATGCGTTCAAGTGTTCGTCCTCGAAACTGCCTTCTCGTAACCTTTGCCGGCCGTGGCGGAACCATGATTTGCGCTACTTGCCGGGAAACGACTGCGGGGCTAGGGCAGGCCAAAATTAGACAAAACGGAGGAAGGTTCCATGAGCGAGACTGCCGATCGGGTGAAGAAGATCGTCGTCGAACATCTTGGTGTCGAGCAGGACAAGGTCACCGAGGACGCGAGCTTCATCGACGATCTCGGTGCCGACAGCCTCGACATCGTCGAGCTGGTCATGGCCTTTGAGGAGGAGTTCGGCGTCGAAATCCCGGACGATGCCGCCGAGAAGATCAGCACCGTCAAGGACGCGATCGACTATATCGAACAGAACAAGGGCTAACGGGTCCGAATTCTGCCGCCGGCAGGATGTTTTCTGGCGGTACGAACGGCTTCCCGCAGCCAGTCGGGAGGCCGTTTGTTTTTGATGAACATCGTGGAGTGAGAAAATGCGCCGTGTCGTGGTGACTGGTCTTGGTCTGGTGACGCCGCTTGGCGGGAACGTCGAGACCACCTGGAAGAACATCCTGGCGAGCAAGAGCGGCGCCGGACCGATCACGAAGTTCGACGCCAGCGACCAGAAGTGCCGCATCGCCTGCGAAGTGAAGCCGGCCGGTCATGAATATGGCTTCGATCCTTCCAAGCGCGTCGATCACAAGATCCAGCGCCAGGTCGATCCGTTCATTGTTTACGGCATCGATGCGGCCGGCCAAGCCATCGAGGACGCGGGTCTCGCCGACATGGGCGAGGCAATGCGACTTCGTGCCGGCTGCTCGATCGGATCGGGTATCGGCGGCCTTCCCGGCATCGAGAGCGAAAGCCTCGTGCTCCATGAGAAGGGGCCGGGCCGAGTCAGCCCGCACTTCGTTCACGGGCGCCTGATCAACCTCATCTCCGGCCAGGTCTCGATCAAATACGGTCTGATGGGCCCGAACCACGCTGTGGTGACCGCCTGCTCGACCGGGGCTCACTCGATCGGCGACGCTGCCAGAATGATCAAGGACGACGACGCGGATATCATGCTCGCAGGCGGTGCCGAGGCGACCATCTGCCCGATCGGCATTGCCGGCTTCGCTCAGGCGCGTGCGCTCTCGACCAATTTCAACGACCAGCCTGAAAAGGCGAGCCGCCCCTATGACAAGGATCGCGACGGCTTCGTCATGGGTGAGGGCTCCGGCGTCGTCGTGCTCGAGGAATACGAGCATGCCAAGCGTCGCGGCGCGAAAATCTACGCGGAGGTCGTCGGCTATGGTCTTTCGGGCGACGCCTATCACGTGACCGCGCCGCATCCCGAAGGGTCGGGCGGCTATCGGTCGATGGAGATGGCGCTTCGCAAGTCCGGCCTGCAGCCGTCGGACATCGACTACATCAACGCCCACGGTACTTCGACGCCGCTCGGCGACGAGCTTGAGCTTGGCGCGGTCCGGCGCCTGTTCGGAAATGCCATCGGCACCGTGTCGATGAGCTCGACCAAGTCCGCCATCGGTCACCTGCTCGGCGGCGCCGGGGCGGTCGAAAGCATCTTCTGCATCCTCGCCCTTCGCGACCAGATCGTTCCGCCGACCCTCAACCTCGACAATCCGAGCGAGGGCACGGCCGGGGTCGACCTCGTTCCGCACAAATCGAAGGAGCGGTCGGTACGCGCGGTCCTCAACAACAGTTTCGGCTTTGGCGGCACCAACGCCAGCCTGATCATGAAGGCCGTCTGATGCGATTTCTCTGGCGCCTTTTGGCGCTGGGGACTGGAATTCTCGTGGGCCTCGCTTTCGCGGTGGTCCTCTACGGCTGGTATGGACCGGGCCCTGCCGCTCAGTCGAAGACCTTCACGGTCGAGGAAGGCTCAAGCGTCGCGGGCGTGGCGATGCAGCTCGAAAGGGCCGGCCTCATCTCGTCTGCCAGGAGCTTCAAGATCGGCGCTCGGGTGATGGGAAGCGGCGATCCGGTCCAGGCCGGCGAATTCGAAATTCCGAAGGGTGCAAGCGGCGCGGGCATTCTCGAACTGCTCCAGCACGGGAAACCCGTGCTTCGGCTGATCACGGTGACCGAAGGCATGCCCTCGATCATCGTCGAGGAGAAGCTGAAGACGAATGGATTCCTGACTGGTCCGACGCCCTCGATCGCCGAAGGGTCGGTGCTTCCGGACAGCTATGGCTACGAGCGTGACGAGAGCCGGGCGGCAGTCGTCCAGCGGATGCAGGCGGCAATGACGAAGACGATCGACCAGCTGCTGAAGAAGGGCGCCGGCAATTGCCCCGTCAGCTCCCGGGAGCAGATCGTCACACTGGCTTCGATCGTGGAGAAAGAGACAGGCAAGGCGTCAGAGCGAGGGATGGTCGCCGGAGTTTACTGCAATCGGCTTCGCATCGGAATGAAACTCGATGCCGATCCGACCGTCATCTACCCGATCACCAAGGGCAAGCCGCTCGGACGCCGAATCAAGCGGTCGGAGCTCAATGCCATCACGGGCTACAACACCTACCGCGAACCGGGCCTTCCGATGGGTCCCATCGCCAATCCGGGCAAGGAAAGCCTGGCCGCCGTGATGAACCCCGAGCAGACGAAGGCGCTCTATTTCGTCGCGGACGGCACCGGCGGGCACGTGTTCGCCGACACGCTGCAGCAGCACCAGTCGAATGTTAAACGCTGGTACGAAATCCGCCGCCAGCGGGGCGAGATGTAGTTAGCCGCCGAGCGCTTCCGACCGGACATAGCCGACCCGGCGGTCGCGCCCCGCATAGCCCCACGCCCAGCCGAGCGTATCGTCGAGAATGGTGAACGGATCTTCCGGCTCGAGCTCCGCCAATTCCTCGGCATTATCGGACGCCGCGATCCGCAGTGGCGCGTTTGCGACGACGATCTTCTTCATCGGCTCGGCGTAGTGGGACGCGATCACCCGTCCGGCGAGTGCAACGTCGGCGAGATCCGGACGATAGGCATTAAACCGCGGGTCAGGCGGGTTCGAGCGTCCCGAAAGGGCGAACTCAGCGGCCGTGGGCGAAGGCGGGTTGCGGCTGTCCGACGACGGGCCGGTGCGAGGCTGCGACCCGGTCACTCTCCCGGAGGTTGCGTTTGAACCCTTCAAGAAAATCAGCCCCGTTGCTGGTGCGGACGACAAACACGTTTCGACGGTCGTCCGGATCTCGTTCGCGACGCAGATACCCCAGCGCGCCAAGGGTATTCAAGGCGCGGGTGACCACGGGCTTCGAAACTCCGAGTACCTTCGCAAGGCCACGCACGGTGTGGGGCCCAGGGGTAAGATAAACCAGCATCAGCAAAGCCATCTGCCGGTTCGTAAGGTCCGGTTCGCCGGATCGGACATAGGCAATCAATGCCCGCATCCAGCCAGCCAGCGATTCGTCGCCCATTGCGGCTCTCTCTCCCGTTCCTCGCGTGACCCGAAAGTAAACCGGCAACTCGCGGAAATGTTGCAGGCGCGGCCTGGAACGAAAGTGGAAAATTAGCCGGAACCAGGCCCTTGCAAGGGTCTAGGAACGACCGTAACGCGCTGAAACAGCGGTAAAAACCGCTCTTAGACCAAGCGCTTCGCCGCCCTTTGGACGGCCCGGTTTTCCTTTGTCCCGCCACGCATACGTGTCGAAATGGGCCCAAGGGACGTCTTTCGGCACGAATCGCTTCAAGAACATGGCCGCGGTGACCGCTCCGGCCATTGGCGTGCTCGACGCGTTTGCGAGGTCCGCGACGTCGCTTTTCAGCATGTCCTCGTACGGATCCCAGAGCGGCATCCGCCAGGACGGGTCGTCGATCGCCCTGCCGGCTGAGAGAATGTCTTCGGCAAGAGCGTCATCGGAGGAGAAGAGGGCGGGGAGGTCAGGGCCCAGAGCTATGCGGGCGGCCCCAGTCAGAGTCGCGAAATCGATAATCAGCTCTGGCTCGTTCTCAGCAGCCCTCGCCAGAGCGTCCGCGAGGATCAGGCGCCCCTCCGCATCCGTGTTGTCGATCTCGACCTGAAGGCCCAGCCGCGATTTGACGATGTCGCCAGGACGCAAAGCGTTGCCGGCAACGGCATTTTCGACCGCCGGGATAAGCAAATGCAGGCGGATCGGAAGCCGTTCACCGGCAATGAGGCCGGCAAGCGCCAGGGCGTGAGCGGCTCCTCCCATGTCCTTCTTCATCAATCGCATTCCGCTCGCGGGCTTGAGATCGAGGCCGCCGCTGTCGAAGCAGACGCCCTTGCCGATTACGGCGATGCGCGGATGGTTCGGATCGCCCCATTCCAGCTCGACCAATCGCGGCGCTCGTTCCCGCGTCGCAGCAGCGCCGACGGCCGCGATCAGCGGATAACCCGTAGCCAGCTCGTCACCCGAGGTGACCCGAACCTCGGCTCCAAACCTGTCGGCGAGCGCGCGCGCGGCCCGCTCCAGCTCCGCAGGGCCAAGGTCGCCGGCCGGAGTGTTCACCAGGTCTCGAACGAGCGTAACCGCCTCTGCCAGCCGGATGGTTGCGTCGGTCCTTGCCGGCTCGCCGGTTACCAGCACACGGGGCCCGCGCTCTGGCTCGTCCTTCTTCGTTCGATAGGTGTCGAAACGGTGTTGGGCGAGCAGCCAGCCAAGCGCTGCCTGGCCCGGCTCACCTTCGGCCAGCCTGTAGGTCCCTTCGGGGAGACTTTCCGCCAGTTTCGCCAGGCACCAGGGC
>DASSFK010000447.1:0-6121 GCA_035694565.1 Sphingomicrobium sp. | reverse complement strand
CTGGCCGTAGAAGAAGGCCAGAATGACGGTCGGCAAGGCAATGACTGCCGAAACCGCCAGAATCTTCGCCGCCAGCGGCTGGCCGATTTCACGCAGGATCAATGCCAGTGGTTCCGGGCTGTCGGCAAAGCCGGTGTAGGCTACCGCCCCGATCGCTGCCGCCGCGACCGCCATGTAGATGGCAACGCAGACCACCATCGATCCGACGATTCCGATGGCAAGATCGCGGCTCGGGTTCTTGGCCTCCTCCGCAGCGGTGGCGATCGCGTCGAAACCATAGAAGGCGAAAAAGATGATCGCCGCTGCAGCCATCACTCCGACCTCGCTTCCGGCGGGCCCGCTACGCGGGAAACCATAAGGCATGAACGGCTGGAAGTGCGATGGATCGAAGACGGTCACCGCAACCGCGACGAATAGCGCGAGCGCGGCCATCTTGATCACGACCAGTATGGCGTTGAGGGTTGCGCTCTCACGCGTTCCTGCAATCAGAAGGCCGCCGACGACGACAATGATGAAGATCGCGGGCAAATTTATGATCCCG
This sequence comes from Sphingomicrobium sp., assembly GCA_035694565.1. Taxonomy (GTDB): domain Bacteria; phylum Pseudomonadota; class Alphaproteobacteria; order Sphingomonadales; family Sphingomonadaceae; genus Sphingomicrobium. The sequence continues at coordinate 5,580 of DASSFK010000447.1, read as the reverse complement.
CCCAGCTCGGGACTCTTCATCAGTTCGAATGGAACGTGCAAATATTCGTTGAGCAACGGAGCGGCATAGCCGGACCAGCCAACCGCCACGGCGCTCACCACCAGAGTATATTCGAGGATCAGCGCGACGCCGATCATCCAGGCAATCAGCTCCCCGAACACGGTGTAGGAATATGTGTAGGCGCTGCCCGAAGCCGGGATCATTGTCGCCACTTCCGCATAGGCCAGTGCAGCACAGGCGCAGATGGCGCCGGCGATCGCAAAGGAGAGGATGACAGCGGGCCCGGCCTTCCCCGCACCGACGCCGATGAGGGTCAGGATGCCGGTTCCGACGATCGCGCCCACGCCAAGAGCGACGAGGTGCGGCCAGGAAAGCGATTGTGCGAGACGATGTTCTTCGGGAAGGTCCTCGCGAGCGACAACCGTCTTGCGCACATTCCAGTTCTTCATGAGCCCTCCCCTGCTTGATGGCCGTTCTGGCACTTCGCCTCGTCCCGCTCAATAATCCTTGCTGACGCGGACGTTCGCGCTCGTCCGGCCGATGGTCGAGATTGACGACAGCAGCGAGAGCCATCGCGTGACCTGATACTCGGCACGCGTGGCGGAATAACCCTGTCCGTCCGTGATCACCTCCACGAACAACTTGCGAGTCACATACTTGCCCGCGGCAACCGCCGTCTTCTGGCCGGTCGCGATGTCGGCGGGCAAGATGCGCAGACGATCGAGACCGACGGCTCGACGTAGGCTGTTGATCGGGTCGAGGCCGCCCCCGCCGGTACGGAGCGCAGCCACTGCGCTGGCGAGTTGCAGGGCTTCCGGGGCCGACAGATTGGTAATCGAGGTACCGAACAGAATGCGCGACAACAGTTCGTCCTGCGGCAGCTGTGGAACGCTGGCGAACGTGATCTCGGGCTGAAGGCCGGTCCCACCGACGATCACGGTCGCATCCAGCCCCTGCGCATTGGCCTCTGCTCGGATGTCGAGAAGCGGATCCGGCGGGCTCTCGCCGCGAAAGCGGATGATTCCTCGCTCGAGCCGGAAGTTGCGTCCAGCAAAGTCGTAATCGCCGCGAACGAGGTCGGCCCGACCAGTCAATCGCGGGGCATCGGCCGTCCCGCCAACGTCGAGGCTTGTTGTCCAGATGCTGTCGATACCGAGACCGCGGACCTTGACCTCTCCACCAGCGACTTTGAGATCAAGCTTCCAGGGATGGAGATCGGCGGTCTCGATGACCTCGTCCTCGTCAAGGCCGACATGCTGGACCTGGAGCTGGGGAACGGAGGCAGCGGCGCTCGCCTGTCCAAGCGTGAACCGGCCATTGTTGAGCTCCAGCTTGCCGCTGATCGTTCCCCCCTGACCGTCGGACTTGATCTTGAGCGGCCCGGTCACTCGCGCAGCAAGATCGTCGCGGTTCAAAAGAAGCGCTCGGTTTGCATTGAACGTGAGGTCGAGCGCGGCGGCGCCCCCCGAGAAGTCGACCGTGCCGCTTCCTTCGAGCGACCCGCCACCGCTGGTCGTTCCGGCAAGCCGGCTGAAGATGAGGCGCGAACCATTGAACCGGCCGTCCGCCTGGAGTTGCTCGATGATCGTTCCCGTAACCGCGCTTTCGAGACGTCCGCTCGTCGTCCGCACCGATCCCCGAATGGTCGGATCGACGAGCCGGCCACCAATATCGGCTCCGATCGCGATCGGCCCGGTAAGGTCGAAAATTTCGGTTCCCGACAAGCGCCACAGAGTGTCCGAAGGGCCGGCGTAGCGAAGCTGCGCGAACAAGGGCGCGTTGAACAATTCCGTCATCAGGTCGCCGCCGCCGATTGGTGCGAAGCGGGCCTGCGCGCGGCCGATCGTCTGTCCGCCGCTGACGGCCACCGCGCGCATCGCGGCCTGGTTGCCGGTGACGATTGCTACGAGGCCGACGTCGATCGGCTTCGACGCGAGCACAAGGCCGGCTCGGCTGAGGTTTCGGATCCTGAGATCGACCCGACCGCTGCGGTTGCCCTTCCAGGCATAGTCGAGGCGCCCCGACGCCATCCCGCTGAGGTCGAGGTTCGGCCAGCCGAGGTCGAGCACCTCCATCGGCATGGACTGAAGCTGCGCATGAACTTCGGGCAGTGAACCGCTGCGACCGGAAACGACTGCGCGTCCGCCGGAGAAGGACACGCTCGTCGGTGACAGCTGCCAGCCATCGTTGGTTCTCGTGAGAACCGCAGCCTGGTTCAAAACGAGCGGACGCCGTTCGACCGACCCTTTGCCGGTCAGCTCGATGCGATCCGGAGTGACGTTCGCCAAAGTGCTGAACTCGAACGCGGCTCCGCGACGGCCGGCGAACAACGCCCGGACCTGTCCCGAACCATTTACGAGCTTGGCATTGGCTGTCAGCCGAGCAAGCGTGATGCCAGTCATTTGCAGGCCGCGGGCATCGATTGAGCCGTCGAGCGTGGTACGGCCTTCTTGCAGGATTACGGTGCCGTCGATCCGCCCGGTGCGGACGGCGAGCATCGGGAAATGGGCGTTGCTGGCTCGAAGGTGCGCTTCGATCTTCTGGGCGTTGCCGACCGGCGCGAACCCAAGTGTTCCATCCAGCCCGCCTCCAGCGACATTCAAAGTCCCGGTGAACCCTCCCGGATCGGCGCGAAGATACCCGTTTGCATGCGTTCCGCTGACGTCCAGCGCCGCGATGGAGACAGTCGCCCTGCCGCCCTGCGGCAAGAGGATCCGCCCGGTGCTCGTGAACGGCCCCAGGCGCGACTGGCCATTGGCTTTGTAGTCGAAGCCCGCTGCAGTCGGCGTCAGCAGCAGGGTCATGTCGCGAATTCCGAGCGTGTCGTTCGGACGTTCGAGGAAGAGCTGAACGCGCGGGCGCTCGATATGCCCATCGAGGATCAGGCGCAGCGGCCCGTAGGTCGCCTGTTGTCCCCGCGCGACGATGTGGAAAGTGCCGTCGCGGTTGCGATAGCCTTCGCCTGTCAGCCTAAGCTTGGGCGAGTAGAGCTGAAGACCTGTGAGATGCAGGATTCCGTCCGGTGTCCGTTCGAGCCCTGTTTCAAGCCGCGGAAGCCCTCCGGTGAGGCTCGCGAAGAAACTGTTGTCGAGGCGCCGGACCCAGGCTTTGCCAGTACCGACGACCCGCGATCCCTTGCCGTTCGGACCGGGAACGACCGTCAGATCCGACTGCACGTCGACGATGCCGAGGCCGGGGATCAGATATCGCGTTAGCCCGCCCGAGATCACGACCTGGAAACGGCCGGTGACCAGGTCGATCAGCAGGCCCATCTTCGCATTGAGCTTTGCGCTTCGAAGCTGGAGTCCGTCGCCGCGAATAAACTTCGGGGTGATCGCGAGAACTCCGTCGAGCCGCGCGTTCGCAAGGATCGCCCCGCCGATGTCCCCGACACCCGTAATGGCCCGCGACGTCAGGTGAAGCGGAACGCGCATCGGCCACGGCGACAGCCTCCCGCTTCCTTCGGCGCGCACGTCCACGAAACCGGTGTTGTCGAACGTCACCGCCGGCGACGTCAGCCGATAGGAATAGCGCGCCGTGGCGTAGGGACCGTCGAGGGTCCACAACATCCGGACGTTTCGGCCGGTCATGTTCGTGAACAGGTCCGGCGGGCGGAGGAGATCCACGCCAAGGCGGAGGTTGCGATAACGACCCTGAGCCAGGTCGATGGCTCCGCTCGCAACCGCTCTCAGTGCCCCGGAGCCGATTGCCAGCTGTCCGCTCAATACGCGGTCCTTCAGCGTTGCATCGCCAAGAACCTTCACCGTCGGCGAGGTCAGCCGCATCAGCCGCCCCTTGAGGAAAGGCGCGGGCGCCACCGCTCCTGAAAGACCGTAACGGCCATCACGCACCGTCAACTGCAACCGGGCTGTCGGACGCTCCGAAACGTTCAGCGCCGAAATGCCTCGCCAAGCGGTCCAGGTGCCGTCGCCGGTGATCACGAGGTCGATCGAGCGATTCCACCCGAGAAGCGCCGGAATCACTCCGTTCGCGGGCGCTTGCGCCCGCACTTCAACGTCGAACTTGTTGCCGTCCGGCTCGGCGTCCAGCTTCAGCGAAAGGCGGTCTCCGCCGCGATCCATTACGACTCGAAGGTCGGCCACCGCCCTGCCCTGGCGAACATCCGCCTTGCCATAGACCGCTCCCGTTCGGGCAACGCCCGTCACCCGCGAAGCAAGTTCGAGCCGGTGAATCTTCAGTTCACCAATATGGATGTCGAACCGGGGAAGGATCGGTCCCTTTCGACCGGTCTTCTTCAGCTCCGGCAGACGGAGAAATATGACCCGCTGCGCCTCGATCCGGTCGACATAGAGCGAATTGCGAAGCCAGGCCCCCGGCGTCCAGTCCAGGTCGATTTCCGGCGAGGTCACGAAGACTCCGCGCCGGTCGAGCACCGCCACATTCTTCAGCCGGGTCTCGCCGAAGATGGAGCCTTCAATCCTTCCGATCCGGAAGCGCAACCCGGACGTGGTTTCGAGCCCCTGGATGCGATCAACGATGAAGCGGTGACCCGGCGATGTATCGAGGATGACAAGCCCGACGACGGCGAGGGCCAGCAGGGCCACCAGGAACGTAAGCAGCTCCATCGCCAGGCGGCGCGGCCAATCCCGTTTCAGGCGATAGCGCCGAATGGCCGTGGTTTCGGTGTCAACCGTTTCAGCCATCTCAGAACGCCTGTCCGAGCGAGACCACGACGGCGATCTTGGCGTCGTTCGCACGCGGGTTCAGCGGCGTACCGACGTCGACGCGGATCGGCCCGAAGCTCGAATAGTATCGGAGTCCGAGACCGGCGCCGAGCTGCCAGGTCTTGAAATCCGGCATCGCATCAGTGGTCAGCGTGCCGCCGTCCAGGAACGGAACGATCCCGAAATTGCCGCCGAAAGCCTTGAGCCGAATGCGTGCTTCAAGCCCGAACTCGGCAAGGCCCCGCCCGCCGATCGGATCGTCGAAGGCGTCGCGCGGCCCCAGGCGCTGGTATCCATAGCCGCGGACCGATCCGCCGCCGCCGGAATAGAAGCGCCGCGACGGCGCGATCTCGGAGGACTTCGCGCCGATGATGGTCCCTAGCCGCACTCTGCCGGCCAGGACGATGCCATCCGAAACCGGGTGGTACGTGCTCGCATCGACCTGGACGCGGCCATATTGAAGGCTGCCGCCCTTTGCGGAAATTTCAGGACTGATACGCCCGCCGAGCCGGAAGCCGGTCGTCGGATCGAGGAGGTCGTTCGTGCCGTCGTAACGAAGGCTGACCGGGAGTGCGGCGATGAAGAACTTGCGCGTTTCCTTGTTGCCAAGGTCTTCGAATACGCCGCGCTCGTCCGTCGCGATCAGGTCGACGCCGTAGCTCCACGTCCACTTCTTCTGCCAGATGATATTGCTTTGCCGCTCGATCAGGCCGCTGAGCTGAAGAGTCTTGGCGCGATAGGCGTCGCGGTCGATGTTGCTGGCGACCGCGAGGACGTCGAGCGTCTGGTCGCGCCGCCGGAAGTTGCTTCTGCGGAATTCGACGGAGGCGAGCTGCTCCTGAGTGCCGGCGACGCCGCGAAGGGTCAGCGCTCCTTCCGGATTGACGAAGTTGCG
>DASSFK010000446.1:0-6353 GCA_035694565.1 Sphingomicrobium sp. | reverse complement strand
GGACATCGGCCTCGATTTCGGCGCTGGCGGCGTGATCGCCGGAAAGGTCGTCTGGACGAAAGGCACGCAATTCGGTGTCCAGTTCGCAGAGAAGTTCGACCTCAAGCTTCTCCAGGTTGCGGCGAGCCCCTTGCCCAAGGGCGCGAAGATCATGCGGCCAGACTATCTCAGCGGCGACGCCTCGCAGTCCGGTTAGGCGGTGTGACGAGCAAGACCGCGGAGATCATCGCGCCAGGCCTGGGCGCTTCCGGCCTACTTGAGATTCTTAGCTTCGGCGAGGTGCTGCTCGACCGTCGGGATCAGCCCCTGGGCGAACCCCTTGAGCGCGGCGTTATCGCCCGAGGCCGCGTAATTCCTCAGCTCGGTTAGCGTCTGCTCGTGGCCATGGACTTGCGCTGCGACATATGCGGCGTCGAAGATGTAGCCCTTCTTCATTTTCATATCGTCGAGCGCGGCCCGCTGGGAGGGGCTGAGCCGGTCGTCGATGACGACTGCGGACGGGGCGACAATGGCCTTCAGCTTGGCCGACGAAGCCGTGTGAGCCGCGATCATGTCTCGGGCGTAGGCCATTACGGCGGAGGACGCCGCCGAGTCGGCGACCAGCTTGGACGTCTCGATTTCGAAACGGTCGCTGGCGGCCGCCTTGTTGACGAAAGCCTGGGCACCTGACGGTTCGAGGGGAGCGGCGTCGTTGCCTGCCGTGACTTCATTCGCTGCCGCTTCATTCGCTTGGGTTGAGGTCGCGTCATCGCGTTGGCCGCAGGCGCCGAGCGTGATCGGCAAGGCCGCTGCCAAGACAAATGCTCCGAAACGCATTGAAAATTCCCCTTTGTCAGCCGGCACAACGTGCCGTGGTGATGCCCGTTCCTGCTTGCCCGAAGAGCAGTCAATCGCCCAGCATGCAATCCGCGAGGCTGTAGCAGTGACTCGCCTGGTAGGCGTTCCGGCCGCGGTTCAGATGGGTCAGGTTGAAGGACCGGATGGCCCGCAGGGCGCGGGCGTCTGCGAGGAATGAGCGGATCGAGGCGGAGCCGCGCACTTTGACGATGAGAATGGCCTTCCCGTTCCAGACGGAATGACTGACGTCTTCGGGCCTCGCGACACATTGCTCGAGAAAGACCTCGTCGAGATTGTCCGGCTCGTCCGATCCGTCCGTGGTGAAATCGGACAGATGCAGGATGAACCTTGCGCGCAGTCCGTCGCCGTCCGGCAGGAGCGTGAAGAGTTCCATCCAGCTCGCATTGACTCTGGCGAGCGGCTTGTCGGAGGTCGTTGGCAGGCAGGAAACCGACCAATAAAATCGCTCGATCTGACGTGGCACGGGCAAGCAATTCTCGCCATAGGATCTGAGGATATCCAGGACCTCTCGCGCCTGCGGGCGGCGAAGCAGCTTTTCGAACCGTGCGACATATTTGAAGCGCTGTTCCAGGAATTCCGAGCGTTCCTCGACGTCCGTTGGCGCGGCCTTGCCTTCAAGCCAGTCGCGCTGCTGACGGGAATCCAAGAATTGGTGCAGGCCCTTGGCGCTGCGACGTTCGAGCGGGCTTTTGGAGGCGCGGAGGGTGCGGGTCATGGGTTTTCAGCTTCGGCGCGCCTCATGAATTCTGAGGCGGCCAAGGCTAGGCATCGATCTCCTCCTCATCGACCGCACTTGCCCGCGATTGGATGAACTGGAACCGCTGCGCTGGATCCCGCCCCATCAGGCGCTCGACCAAATCCTTGACCGGCTGCCGATCTTCATAGGCTGACGGCAACGTCACCTTCAGCATGGACCGCGTCTTCGGGTCCATCGTGGTTTCTTTCAGCTGGTTCGGGTTCATCTCGCCAAGGCCCTTGAAGCGGCTGACCTCGACCTTCTTGCCCTTGAACTCGGTCGCTTCGAGCTCGGCTCGGTGGGCGTCGTCACGAGCGTAAAGGGTCTTGGCTCCGGCGGTCAGTCGATAGAGCGGCGGCTGAGCGAGGAAGAGATGGCCGCGACGCACCAGTTCCGGCATTTCCTGGAAGAAGAAAGTCATTAGCAGCGTCGCGATGTGAGCGCCGTCCACGTCCGCGTCGGTCATGATGATGATCCGCTCATAACGAAGGCCCGCCTCGTCGAACTTGTCGCGCGAGCCGCAACCGAGGGCGAGATTGAGGTCGGCGATTTCCTGGTTGGCGCGAATCTTGTCGGCGGTGGCACTGGCGACGTTGAGGATCTTGCCGCGAATGGGGAGAATCGCCTGAATCTTGCGGTCGCGGGCCTGCTTGGCCGAGCCGCCGGCGCTGTCGCCTTCGACGATGAACAGTTCGGTGCCTTCGGGATCGTCGCTTGCGCAGTCGGTGAGCTTGCCGGGAAGGCGGAGCTTGCGGGCGCTGGTCGCGGTCTTGCGTTTGACCTCGCGCTCGGCACGGCGGCGGAGGCGCTCCTCCATCCGTTCGATGATCGAACCGAGGAGCGCGCGGCCGCGGTCCATATTGTCGGCGAGGTAATGGTCGAAATGGTCGCGGACGGCGTTTTCGACGAAGCGCGCAGCCTCGAGGCTGGTGAGGCGATCCTTGGTCTGGCTCTGGAAGTGCGGGTTGCGGATGAACACCGACAGCATCAGCTCGACGCCGTTGAAGACGTCGTCGGCGGTGATTTCCTTGGCCTTCTTGTTGCCGACCAGCTCACCGAAGGCGCGCAGGCCCTTGGTGAGAGCGGCGCGGAGGCCCGCCTCGTGAGTGCCGCCGTCGGGGGTCGGGATGGTGTTGCAATAATAGCTTTCGGAGCCGTCCGAATAGAGCGGCCAGGCGACGGCCCATTCGGCGCTGCCTTGCCCGGCGCCGTCGGCGGCGGGAAAGTCCTGCTTGCCGACGAAGGGCTGATTGGTGACGGCGGGGCGATCGCCGAGTTGCTCGGCGAGATGATCGGCGAGGCCGCCGGGGAACTGGAAGGTGGCGCTTTCGGGGACGTCTTCCGAGGTGAGCGACGGATCGCAGCGCCAGCGGATCTCGACTCCGGCGAAAAGGTAGGCCTTGGAGCGGACGAGGCGGAGGAGGCGGCCGGGGTCGAAACTGGACTCGGCGCCGAAGATCTCGGCGTCGGGCGTGAAGGTGACGGTGGTGCCGCGCTTGTTCGGAGCTGCGCCGACCTCTTGGAGCGGGGAGATGGCGACGCCCTTCGAGAAGACCTGACGATAGAGCTTCTTGTCGCGGGCGACTTCGACGATGGTCTCGGTCGAGAGGGCGTTGACGACGCTGACGCCAACGCCGTGAAGCCCGCCCGAGGTGGAATAGGCCTTCCCCTCGAACTTTCCGCCCGAGTGGAGAGTGGTCATGATGACCTCGAGCGCGGACTTGCCCGGATATTTGGGGTGCGGGTCGACCGGGATGCCGCGGCCGTTGTCGAAGACGGTCAGTCTGTTTCCGACGTCGAGCGTAACCTCGATTCGGCTGGCGTGACCGGCGACTGCTTCATCCATCGCATTGTCGATGACCTCGGCCGCGAGGTGGTGCAGGGCACGGGCGTCGGTGCCGCCGATGTACATGCCCGGGCGGCGGCGGACCGGCTCCAGGCCTTCAAGGACCTCGATCGAGGAAGCGTCATAGCTTTCGGGTGCGGGAGCTGCGGAAGAGGAAGCGAACAGGTCGGCCATTTGTCAAAGCTATAGGGCGCGGATTCCGGCCCTATCAAGCGGAAGGGCCAGGGTTTTCCACAGCTAGAGGCTGTGGCGCTTCGCCCAGTCCTTCTTAAGGATGCTCATGATGAGGGCGTCGCGGATGCGGCCGTCTACCGACCGGTGGTAGTCGCGCAGCCGGCCTTCGACGATGAAGCCGAGCTTTTCGTAGGCGCGGCGGGCGCGCTCGTTGTCGACGAACAGGTCGAGGTCGATTCGGTTGGTCTGCGTCTGCGTGTAGAGCCATTCGAGGGCGTGGCTGAGGAGGCGGGTTCCCGAACCTTGGCCGGCGTCGCGGGCGACAATGCGCTTGAGGTGGACTCGAAGGTCGGGCTCGCCGATCTGCTGGAAGATGGCGAAGGCCCTCACCTCGCTGCCGTGGCGGAGAACGAAATAGAGGGTGCTGTCCTTCGCGATCTCATCGACGTGCTTTTCGCGGGCCCAGCGACCGACGAATCCTTCGAAGCCGGGAGTGCGCTCGATCTCCATGATGGCCGAGATGTCGGCCTCGGTCGCGAAGCCGGTCGTGCCGTTGGTCATGACAGGCGTGTAGCATCAAGCAGCCTTGAAAAACTTCGCTTTCTCACCACCTCACAAGCGCCGGACGCCTTTGGGTCCGGTGACGGGGCTGCGGCCCGAATCTCTACTTCCGGCCGTCTGCCCCGCCTTGTTGCTCAAATGGAGGACAAGATATGCGTAGTGCATTCGACTTTGCGCCGTTCCGGCGTTCCACTGTCGGCTTCGACCGGCTGTTCGACATGCTCGAGAACAGCAGCGCGAGCCAATCCCAGGAAAACTACCCGCCGTTCGACCTGATCAAGCTCGGCGACAACGACTATCGGATCGAGTTGGCCGTCGCCGGCTTCAAGTCCGACGAAATCGACATAACCGCTCAGCAGAACGTGCTGATCGTCAGCGGCAAGAAGGCCGAGGATTCGGAGAGCCGCGGCAGTGATTACATCTACCGCGGGATCGCGAACCGTTCCTTCGAGCGTCGCTTCGCTCTTGCCGACCACATCCAGGTTCGCGGCGCGGACCTGAAGGATGGCCTGCTCGCAATCGAACTGGTGCGTGAGATCCCCGAGGCGATGAAGCCGCGGAAGATCGACATCGGCGGCGTCGAAAAGCCGGCATCGCGGCAGACCCTGGAAGCCGAGAAGGCCTAGCCCTTCAAACGACCAACAAAAAAGGCCCCGGGGCGTTGCGCTCCGGGGCCTTCCTTTTTGCGTCGGCGGGGAGGGGGAGGGAGAGCCGACGCGAGGGGTTCACCAGAGACGGGTCTCGTCGATCTCCATCTCGCCGACGATCGAAACCAATGCGCCCAGCAGGTCGTCCGCGGTCCGCGTCGCCCGGCGATCGCCGCCGAAGGATACGCCGAGAACGCGCTCACCCTGCCAGTCGCCCAATCCGACGAACTTCCAGCCGCGCGAGTGAAGGCGCGAGTGGATTTCCTTCGTCTTCGCCCCGAAACTCACGGTGACGATGTCCGGCATCAGGTCGTGCAGCATCGTGGTTCCGCCGATGGCGGCGCAGGTCTCGGCAAAGCGGTTCGCTGCGGGCGAGTGCGGAAGCGAGGGCAGGAGCCGGCCGACACGCGTTGGAGGACGTCGGCGCCGCGGACGAAGCGCAATTCGGTTGAACAGCTTCCGGTCGGTACGTTCGATGACTTCGTGTTTCATTTTCTCGGTTCCCGGGGGGGGGGTAGGAGCCGCGCTCAGCCCTTCGTCACAGTGACTTTCAGGAAGGTCGCAGGGATTTCGGTTCGATCGCCGCCCTGGTTCTGGGCAACGAACAGCTTGTTGAGCTCGTCAGCGAGTTGCTCCGCCTTTCCGGTTTTCTCGGCCGCTTCGAAGGCGTTCATTGTCGGGCCGTAGAAGGTGCGGAAAATCGCGAACAAACGCTGGGGTGGGCCGTCGCCGCGGAAGTACCAAGTGGCACGTTCGAAGCGGATGTTGTGAGGGCTTATGCCCGCGGCTTCGAAGCGTTCGCGCACCTTTCCTTCGTCACCCCACGTCATCGGGCTGACGAAGCCTTCCGGCGGAGGAGGCGTGTAGGCGGCGCTCGTCTTCAGGATCTGGGCGACGAGCGTTGGGTCGCCCGGTATCCAGTTGCCCATGACGATCCGTCCGCCCGGCTTGGTGACCCGCACCATTTCCGAGGCGACATCGATTGGCCGCGGAGCAAACATCGCTCCGAAGATGCTGACGACCAGATCGAACTGGTCCGCATCGATTCCGACGAGGTTGGATGCATCGCCCTCGCGAAAGTGAAGGTTGGTGAGACCAGCCGACGAAGCTCGCTCATTGCCCGCGGCAACGAGGTTTGCTGCAATATCGACGCCGGTTACGGTCGCTCCCAGCTTCGCTGCAGGAAGCGCGGTCGTTCCGTCGCCGGAACCGAGGTCCAGAACCTTGGCGGCCGGCGTAATGCCGAGTGAAGCGACCAGATCCTCGCCGCTTTCACGCATTGTGTCGGCGATTCGAGTGAAGTCTCCCTTTTCCCAAAGGGCCTTGTTCGGATTGATGCGCTCCAAAACCAGTTCAGCCATTCGAAATTCCCCTTGAATGGGCCGTTCGGCGCCACGCCCGTCGAGAGGAGTGCGGGCGTGGCGCCGTGGCCGGTCAGTGCGTCAGCCGACGCGCAGCGATCCGTTCATTTTGATGGGACGGCTCATGTTGAAGTAGTTGGGCGACGTCTTCATGACCGTCTGGTGGATTT
>DASSFK010000445.1:0-4872 GCA_035694565.1 Sphingomicrobium sp. | reverse complement strand
GCGTCGGTCGAAGTCCCTTCGGGAAGCCGGCTGGTTTATGTTAGCGGGACGGTCCCGGATGCCGTGAAGCCGGATGCTCCGGCGGGATCCATCGATCGCTTCGGTGATACGGAAGCGCAGACGCGCTCCATCCTCGCCAAGATCGAGAAGCAGCTCCAGCAGCACGGACTGGCAATGACCGACGTCGTAATGATGCGCGTCTTCCTTGTCGCTCCACCCGGACAGCAGCGGATGGACTTCCAGGGAATGATGCGCGGCTATTCTACGTTTTTCGGAACGGCCCAGCAGCCGCACAAGCCTGCGCGGTCGACGATGCAGGTTGCCGGGCTGGTCGACCCGGGCTGGCTGGTCGAGATCGAGGTGACTGCGGCTCAGAAATAGTTCGCGAGAAGGGGGCACAGATGGCGGTTAGTCGGCGTGAAGTCCTTTTACGTGTCGGAGAAGTTGGCGGCGCCGGAGCGGCACTGGCGGCGATGCAGATGCTCGGCTTGTCGCTGCCGACTGCGGCGTCGGCGGCGGATTTCGGTTTACCCAAAGCCTCCGGAGACGGCCGCTCGGTCGTAGTCCTTGGCGCCGGCATAGCCGGGCTCGTCGCCGCCTATGAGCTTCAGCAGGCGGGGTACAAGGTCAAGGTGCTGGAGGCCCGGGACCGCGTCGGCGGCCGTGCCTGGACCGTTCGAGGCAGGGACCGGATCATCCAGAACGAGCGACCGCTGCAGCAGGCGAATTTCTCCGACAAACTGTATTTCAACGCCGGCCCAGCGCGAATCCCGTCATGGCACCATGCGATCCTCGGTTATGCGCGCCGCTTCAACGTCCCACTCGAGACGTTCGTCAATAGCCACCATTCGACGGGCTGGGACTTCGGCGGGAAAGTCCGTCCGGGCCGGCAGATGGTCTACGACCTCCACGGGCGCATCGGCGAGCTTCTGGCGAAGGCGATCGACACGAACGCGCTTAATGGAGCGATGCCGAAGGACGAGCTGGATGGGTTTCGCCAGTTCCTCAACTTCTACGCGTCGCTTGACGCGAAGGGCGTTTACCGGGGATCGGCGAGCTCCGGCTTCACGAACTGGCCCGCGGGCTACGACCATGCGCCCAAATCGATCGACCCGCTGACGCTGAAGGAGATCCTTCCTTCGCGGAGCGCAGCGTTCCCGCAGATCTTCGAGTCCATCATTGATATGCAGCCGACCATGCTCCAGCCCGTCGGAGGCATGGATCGCATCGCGCACGGCATCTACGAACAGGTGAAGTCGAGCGTCCGCCTAAACACGCCAGTGACGGCCATCCGCCGATTGGGCGATCGTGTGCGGATCGAGCACGGCCCTCAGTCGACCGAGGCGGACTATGCGGTGGTGACGCTTCCAGCGAACCTGCTGGAACGAATTCCGAACGACTTCTCACCTGCCAAGAAGGCCGCGTTGAAGAATGTAAATTATTTGAAGAGCGCAAAGGTTGCATTCGAGTCCGAGCGGTTCTGGGAAGCCGATGGCGTCTATGGCGGACTTGCATGGACCGACCGGCTCAACGAGAACGTTGTCTATCCGAGCGACCATCACCACGGAGCGAGAGGAGTGATTGTCGGAGCTTATGTCGCGGGCTGGACCCATGATGACAATCCGGGGGCGTTCACCAAACTGCCTATAGCCGAGCAGATCAAAATCAGCCGGGATTCGATCGAGGCCCTCCATCCGGGCAAGTCGCAGCTCCTTCAGAGCCCGGTGGTCGTGAACTGGGGTCAGGTGCCTTACTCAGAAGGAGTGGGCGCGCTGTGGGGCGGCGGCCTGGGGGACGACGGGCCGCGGGGGGCGCAATATGCGGAGCTGCTCAGGCCCGAAGGTCCGATCGTTTTCGCGGGCGAGCATTTGTCCTACGTTGGCCTCTGGCAGGAAGGCTCCGCGCTCTCCGCGCACGAGGCGCTCAAGCTGATCCAGGCCATGGCCGCGGAGCGGGCTGGAAAGGCCGTGGCGGCTTAGCTACTGTCGCTGGCGCTCGGGGTCTGTTCGGGGGAGCAGCGTATGATTGCCCGCGCCTTTGGCGTTGTTGTCACTTTGTCGACAATCGTACTTCAGCCTGCATGGGCAGCCGAGCCAATCGGGGATTGGAAGATTGAACCGTCAGACGCTCGATGCGTCGCCGTGCGGCAATATGGAGCAGCCGATCGGCCCACTACCCTGGCGTTGAAGGCTCCTCCGACGGGCCACGCTCTGCAGTTGGCAATCATTCGACCGGCATATCGCAAGACGTCGGATCAGGTTGGCGCGAAGGTCGATCTCGATGGGAAGATCTTCGCCACTTATGCCTTGGGCTACCCACTCGGATATCCTGCAAAGTCGAGCAAGCAGTCGGTATCCCTCATACATTTGCCTTCCGACGCTTCAGAGACGATCCGCACCGCACGCAATCTGCGTCTCGACATCAAGGGCTCGTTTATCGACGGCTTTCCATTGGGCGAGATCGGCAAAGCTTGGACGGCGATGGATGCCTGCCTTGCGCGGCTCCGTCAGACCTGGAACTTGGAGGAGAGTGGCCCGGCGAAGATCGGGACGGGCCCTCGTCCGCTGGTGCCGATCCAGGGGATGATCACCGGAATGGATTTTCCGCGTCAGGTCCTGGGGAAGGTCTGGAGCGGTGCAACGAGCTTCGTTCTTCTGATCGATGAAACCGGAAAGGTGCGGGATTGCACGTTGACGGAGAGCAGCGGGATCGCCGTTATCGACTCTCGAACCTGCGCGGTGATTACGTACAAGGCTCGCTTCGATCCGGCGATCGGGCTCGACGGCAAGCCGGTGAAGAGCGCGTTTCCACAAAGGATCACTTGGCGGGTTACGGACTAAGGTGATGCCACTTCCAAAATGCATCGCCGCGCTCTCTGCGCTTTTGGATCGGTCGGCGATCGGGCTCGACGGCAAGCCGACCAAGAGTTCATTTTCGGAGTCGATAACGTGGCGACAGGAGGGGTAACGTGCTTATCCGATTTGCCTTGTCGGCGATCCTGTTGACCCAAACTTCAATCTCCGCCGCCACCCCACTCGAACCCTCCGGCAAGTGGTGGCTCGACTATGACGAGGCGCAGTGCATTGCGAGCCGCGACTACGGTTCTCAAGGTGATCCGCTCGGCATTGGGCTCAAGCCGTCGCCGAAGGGCGGGATCATGCGGATCCTCGTGATCCGCAACGGACCGTACATTGTCGCGGACAAATATCCGGCTTCGATCCAGTTTGACGATCGGACCGCCATGCGGATGCATGCGCTGCAATATTCGGAATCGCAGAAGAAGCTGCGGGTGATGTCGATCAACGTTCCGCGTTCGGTGATCGATGCGAACCGCAACGCCAAGTCGCTCACGATTTCGACAGCGGGTTTCCGCAAGACCTTCGCGATGTCGGACGTTCCGCCATTGCTCGCCGAGCTCGACAAATGCCTCGTCGACCTTCGCGACATGTGGAACATCGACAAGGATGAGCGTGTTGCCATCAGCGCCGTCCCTAAGGAGGACTTGGGCAAGATTTTCAGTCCGACCGATTATCCGCGGAGCGCTATCGAAGGACGGGACCAGGGCACCGTTGAAACGGTCATCCTGGTCGACGAAGCCGGAAAGATTCGGGACTGCAGCGTGGAAACAAGCAGCGAGATCCCAACGCTCGACACGATGAGCTGCTATGTTTTCCAGCAGCGGGCCGAGTTCTCGCCCGCCGTCGGCAAATCAGGACAGCCGATAAAGAGCGGCTTCAGCCAGCGGATTAGCTGGCGCATCGCACCCTAGTGCAATTCGAGGCTGGCGCGATACGCTTGGCCGCGCCAAGTTGGGCGTTGACAGAAGATTTGTTGTTGGACGCCTCAACGCGAGGCAAGCCGCGCCCTGCATTCATTAGGGGGATTTCCAATGCGGACACTGAAGTTGCTCACGCTCTCGCTGGCGATCGCGGGTGCATCGACGCTTTCTACCGGCGCTCTCGCCAAGCCGGCCGACGTCGCGGCGGCGGTCGCCGCCACTGCAAACCGGTCCGAGGACAATGTGAAGCTCGACGAGGGCCGAAAGCCCGCCGAGGTCCTGTCGTTCCTCGGACTCCAGAGCGGAATGCAAGCGATCGATATGTTCGGCGGCAACCGCTACTGGGCTGAGATCATGGCGCCCGCGGTCGGTCCGAAGGGCCACGTGACCGTGTGGGAGCCGACGCAGTTCTACGGCAAGGAAGCTGCGGAGAAGTTCGCGGCTCTCCAGGCCAAGGTTCCGAACACGCACCTCTTGGTGACCCCGTTCGAAGCGCTGGCGCTGCCTGAGAATTCGTACGACTTCATGATGATCAACCTCAACTATCACGACGTCTATTGGGAGAGCGCCAAGTACGGCGTCGTGAAGATGGAGCCCGACGCTTTCCTGAAGACGGTCTACGCGTCGATGAAGCCCGGCGGGATCGTGGGCGTTATCGATCATGTGGGAAATGCCGGAGACACTCGCCAGACGGTCGAGAAATATCACCGGATCGACCCGACAGTGGTGAAGGCGGACTTCGAGAAGGCTGGGTTCAAGCTCGAGGCTGAGAGCGACATCTTGAAGAATCCGGCCGATGATCACAGCCTGTTGGTGTTCGACCCGAAAATCCGGGGTAAGACCGACCGCTTCGTCTACAAGTTCCGGAAGCCTAAATGAGCCAAGCAGATCGGGCCGAAGAGGCCGCCGCCATGCCGATTCGTGGAGGGCGGCCTTACATCGTCCTGGTCGCGTTGGTTCTCGGATTGATCGCGGGGGTCGTCGCCCAACGCGTTGGCGACGGCTTTCGCGAGCCAGCCTTGCAGGCATCGGGTCTGATCGGCGGACTTTGGCTCAATGCGCTGAAGATGACGGTCATCCCGCTCGTCGTAGCT
>DASSFK010000444.1:0-5528 GCA_035694565.1 Sphingomicrobium sp. | reverse complement strand
GATCGAGACGTCCTACGGTCGAGTCCGAGTTCGCGGCGAGATCTCGGGGTTCAAGCGCCATGCCTCCGGTCACTGCTATTTCTCGCTGAAGGACGAGGGCGCCTGCATGGACGCAGTCGTCTGGCGAAGCTCGGCTCAGGGGCTTGCGTTCAGACCCGAGGACGGCGCCGAGGTCATCGCGACGGGCAAGCTGACGACCTATCCGGGCCGCTCGAAGTACCAGATCATGGTCGAGCGAATGGAGCTTGCGGGCGAGGGAGCGCTGATGGCGCTGCTCGACAAGCGCCGCCGCGCTTTGACCGCCGAGGGACTGTTCGATCCCGGGCGGAAGCGGAAGCTGCCCTTCATGCCGCGCGTGATCGGCGTCGTGACCTCACCGACCGGCGCCGTGATCCGCGACATCCTCCATCGGCTCGAGGACCGTTGCCCCACCCACGTCATCGTCTGGCCCGTTCCGGTTCAAGGCGAAGGGGCTTCGACCAGGATCGCGCAGGCGATCCGGGGGTTCGGCGCGATCCGGCCGGGTGGCCCGATTGCGCGTCCAGACCTGCTGATCGTGGCCCGAGGCGGCGGATCGATCGAAGATCTGTGGGCCTTCAACGAGGAAGACGTTGTCCGGGCGGCCGCCGAATCGCCGATCCCATTGATCTCGGCTGTGGGACACGAGACCGACACGACGCTGATCGACTTTGCGTCCGACATGCGCGCCCCGACCCCGACCGCCGCCGCGGAGCTTGCCGTGCCCGTACGTGCCGAGCTGTTGGCGCTCGTCGACGACCTGGGCCGGCGTTCGGCCTCCTGTCTGACGGTCCATGCGCGACGTGCCCGGGAGCGCCTCGACCTCACGGTTCATCGTTGGCCTCGGCCGGAGAGCCTGTTCGCCCCGATGACGCAGCGGGTCGACGACCTCGTCGGCCGGTTGCCAAGAGCGCTTGCTGCCCGAGCCGCGCACTCCAGAGCCGACCTGAGCGCGGTCGCGCCGCGTCTTCGGGCCGAGCTCCTGACCGACCGGATCGTTCGCTCCGAGGACCGCCTCGCATCCCTTTGGCGATTGGCGGAGCTTGCCCATCCCGATCGTCCGCTGAAGCGAGGATTTGCGAGGGTGACGGATCGTGGCGGCAAAACCCTCACCCATGCAGGCGAAGCGATTGCCGCACGTGACCTCAGGCTTCACTTCGGCGATGGCACGGTCGACGTTTCCACCGGGGCGGAGAAGGCGCCGACGCGGGTTGAGAGGAAGGCAAGCCGGCCCTATGTCCCTTCCCAACGGGGGCTGTTCGATGAGCCCTGAGGAATAGCCAATGCTGATGAGCGGAGCCGGACGCGCAGCGCGCCTCCACTATCTTCCGGGGACCTTCCGAGTGCTCTCGAATGGCGATCATGTGATCTGCGCGGTGACAGGGGTCCGAATCCCGCTCCACGAGCTCCGCTACTGGAGCGTCGATCGGCAGGAGGCCTATGTCGACGCAGAAGCGAGCCTCCAGGCGGAGAAGAAGGCCGGCGCCTGACCCAAGCCGTTGGTCGAATTGACCTTGCATCGGACATTAGGCCGAGTTCACAAAACAGGTTTGGGCGCTCGTGATCCGTTGCGGGTGCAGTTCGCTTCGTTGGGAGGCGCCAATGCCCGTTCGCCTGTTCCTTTTGGCGACCGCAGTCATGATCCCGGCCGCCGCGACCTCGGCCGCTGACGAGACCCGGGCCAAAGCGAATTCCGATCAGAACGAGAAAATCTGCGAGAACGTCACGCAGATCGGAAGCCGGCTGAGCAGGAAGCGAGTTTGCGCGACACGAGCCGAATGGGCCGAGCGAAGGCTTCAGGACCGCAAGGACGCCGAGTACATCCAGAAGGGGATTACCACGGCCACTTGCACCGCGGTGAAAACTAATGGAGCTTCAACCTGTTAAGTCGAAGTGGAGTTCGTATGCAAAAGCGCATCCTCATTTCTTCGATCCTTTGCCTGTCGCTGTTTGCGACCCCCGGGCTCGCCGAGACTCCTCAACCGTCCTCGAACGGATCGACGGCCGCCGCGAACCCCAACGAAAAGGTCTGCCAGAACGAAACGGTAATCGGCAGCCGCCTTGCCAAGCGCCGAGTCTGCGCAACCCGCGCAGAGTGGGAAGAAAGGAATCGCCAGGATCGCCAGGCGGTGGAGCAGGCCCAGCGGATGATAGGCGGTCCATGCACAACCGTCTCCAACAAGAATGTCGGAGGTCCGTCATGCTGAACCGTGTAACCGCGTCAGCCGCACTGTTGGCTCTGTGGAGCCTGTCTCCTGCCGTTGCTCAGTCCGCTCAATCCCAGCCCACGCAGAGCGTCCCCGCGTCCAACACCAACGTCTCCAACAAGAACGAGAAGATCTGCGAGAACATCACTCCGATCGGCTCGCGTCTTGCGACCAAGAGGTTCTGCGGAACGCGCGCCGAATGGGAAGACCGACGCCGGCAGGACCGGGAAGCGGTCGAGAACGCGCAGCGGAGCCCGTGCGTCCTGACGCATAACAGCGGAACCGGTCGCCCGGCCTGCTAAGAGGAGGCGATGATGCAGATCGCAATTGTCTCAATTGGCGCATTGATGCTCGCGGCGGCGGCGCCGGACACCCCTTCGCCGCCAGTGCCCGCGACGAACACGAACGTCGGCGATCCCAACGAGAAGATCTGCGAGACGATCAAGCCAATTGGAAGCCGCCTCGCCACCAAGCGCTTTTGCGGGACGCGTGCGGAATGGGCCGATCGGAAGCTGCAGGAAAAGCAGGCGCTCGAGAACGCGCAGAGAAGTGCCTGCGTGCACCAGGCCGGCTGCCCTTGACCGAAGAGGCGGCCTAGGTCTCAACTGCCCGAATGACGGCGGGCCTCATTCAGCAGCACCTGGCCGAGGCCAATCGCGCCATGCAGTCGGGCGCCGTCGACCGCGCTCGCGAGCATCTCGACGCCGTTCTGGCGATCGACAGCGACCAGCCCGCCGCTCGAAACTGGCTCGGTCTGGAGGCTCTGGACCGCAATGATGCCCGTTCGGCCATCGAGCATTTCCAGATCGCCTGTCGAAGCGATCCAAAGGCGCAGCCGCTGTGGATGAACCTGGCGCGTGCACACCGCGAGCTCGGCGACCCGAAATCGGAGCGGGACGCGCTCGAGCAGGTGCTGACGATCGATCAGCGGGATCTGCTCGCCCTGATCCGGTTGGCGGAGCTCCACGAGCGGCTGGGCGAGGAGGCCCAGGCAGCGAGGCGGTGGGGCGCGGTTATCGCGCTTTCTTCCGGCCTGCCGGACCGTTCCCCCGAGTTCGATCAGTTGCTCGATCGCGCGAAGACCTATGTTCAGGCGCAGCAGAGCAAGCTCGGCGACGCGATCGAGGTCAGGCTCGCGGAGGACCTGTCGGGTGCGACAGCCCGCGACCGCCGAAGAATGCAGGGAGCTGCAGATCATTGGCTCGGGAAGCGCCCAATCTACGCCAATCAGTGCGAGGGGCTTCACTATCCGTTTCTGCCCGCCGACGAATTCTTCGACCGCGATCATTTCCCTTGGCTCGAGCAGCTGGAAGCGGCCACACCGACCATCCTGGATGAGCTGAAAGCGATCCTCGGCGATCCTGGTCCGGGTCTCGAGCCCTACATCTCAATGGCTCCCGGCACTCCCGGGAGCAAATGGTCCCCGCTCGACAAGTCGCTCGATTGGGGCGCCTTTCACCTTTGGAAGGAAGGCAGGCGGATCGATGAAAATTGCGCTCGCGCTCCGCGAACGTCGGAGCTGGTCGAAGCCCTTCCGCTATGCCGCATTGAGGGGCGCGCTCCCGCCATCTTCTTTTCGATCCTCAAGGCCAAGAGCCACATTCCGGCGCACACGGGCGTCACCAACGTGCGGAGCATCGTTCACCTTGGGCTGATCGTTCCCCAAAGCTGCGGCTTCCGAGTGGGCGGCGAGACCCGCGAGTGGCGCGTTGGCGAGGCGTTCGTGTTCGACGACACGATCGAGCATGAAGCTTGGAACGGCAGCAAGGAGGACCGCGCGGTTCTCATTATCGACACGTGGAATCCTCACCTCAGCGGGCACGAGCGCGAGATGATCTGCCGCTTCTACGAGGCTGCGGACCAGCAGCGGGGCGTGCGGCCGTAGAGATTATTCGGCGGCTTCCTTGACGGCTTCGTCGGTCGCCACGATGACGAGCCCGCCGTCGCCTTCGTCGACGCGAACCGACTGACCGTCCTTGATCTCGCCGGCGATGATCTTGTCCGCCAGCGGGTCCTGCAAATACTTCTGAATCGCCCGCTTGAGCGGCCTCGCGCCATAGACCGGATCATAGCCGACCCGGCCGAGCCAGGCGCGGGCGGCATCGGTCAGCTCGATGTGGATTTTGCGATCCTCGAGCAGCTTCTGGATCCGAGCGATCTGGATGTCGACGATCGGCCCCATATGACCCGCCGAAAGGCGGTGGAACAGGATGACCTCGTCCAGCCGATTGAGGAATTCCGGCCGGAAGTGACCGCGAACGACTTCCATCACTTGGGGCTCGACCTTCTCCACCGGCTCATCCTCGCCAAGCGAGGCGAGATATTGAGAGCCGAGGTTCGAAGTCAGGATGATGATCGTGTTCGAGAAGTCGACCGTTCGCCCCTGACCGTCGGTAAGACGGCCATCGTCGAGCACCTGGAGAAGCACGTTGAACACGTCGCCGTGAGCCTTTTCGACCTCGTCGAACAGGACGACCTGATAGGGACGGCGCCGGACGGCTTCGGTCAGGACGCCGCCTTCCTCATAGCCAACATATCCCGGAGGAGCACCGATCAGCCGGGCGACCGCATGCTTCTCCATGAATTCCGACATGTCGATGCGAACCATCGCGGAGGCGTCGTCGAACAGGAATTCGGCGAGCGCCTTGGTGAGCTCCGTCTTGCCTACGCCGGTCGGTCCCAGGAACAGGAAGGAGCCGAGCGGCCGGTTGGGATCCTGCAGGCCCGCGCGTGAGCGCCGGACCGCGGCCGACACCGCCTTCACCGCTTCCTCTTGCCCAATCACTCGGGCGCCTATCAGGCTTTCCATCTGAAGCAGCTTCTCGCGCTCGCCTTCCAGCATCCGTTCGACCGGAACGCCGGTCCAGCGGCTGACGACGGAGGCGATGTCCTCGGCGGTGACCTCCTCGCGCAGCATTGCGCCTTTGACCGCCGCCTGAGCGTCGGCGAGCTGCTTCTCAAGTTCGGGAATGCGCCCGTACTGGAGCTCACCGGCCTTGGCGAGATCGCCGTTGCGCTGCGCCTGCTCAAGCTCGATGCGCGCGGCGTCCAGCTGCTCCTTGATCTTGGCTTCGGCGCTGATCTTGTCCTTCTCGGCCTGCCAGCGTTGGGTCAGCTCCGACGACTGCTGCTCGAGGTTCGCCAGTTCGTCTTCCAGCTTGGCGAGCCGGTCCTTCGAGGCCGCGTCCTGCTCCTTCTTCAGCGCCTCCCGCTCGATCTTGAGCTGGATGATGCGCCGGTCGAGGTTCTCGATCTCCTCGGGTTTGGACTCGACCTCCATTCGGATTCGGCTCGCGGCCTCGT
>DASSFK010000443.1:0-6531 GCA_035694565.1 Sphingomicrobium sp. | reverse complement strand
ATCGGAACCAGGCGCACCTTGTAGGTTCGGTAGCCGGGGACGAAGAGCGAGAAGCGCTGTCCGGCCTTGACCCTTCCACGAGCGACCTCGTCGACGAGCACGCTGAACTGGGCGTCCGGCGCATCGCCGTCCACCGAGACGACGATCGCGCTCGGCTCCAGGTTGCGAGTTCCCCAGGCGGCGGAAGTCCCGGCGCCAAGGGCAAATCCCGACTGGAAGGAAAGGTCGTACTGCGTGCCCCCTCGACCTTCGAGATTGTGCAGGACGTTGGCGCGAACATCGCCGAGCCGGCTGGTGATCGTTCCGCCGCCACGAACGGCCGAGGTGTCGATGTTCCGGTCAAGCCCGCCCTCGTAAGTCAGGAGCGTCTCGTCCTCCATCTGGTGCGAATATTGCGCCGTGAAGGCGCTGACCGCCCTCGAACGCGAAGTCTGGAGTCCACTGCGCCCGTTCTGGAAGCTGCCGCCGACCGTGCTCAGCGTGGAGAGCCCGCCGGACGCGAATGAAATCCTGGCTCCGACGAAGGCCGCGCTCGTCGTTCGGGTCCGCTGGGCCGAGGCCTCGAATACGATCTGCAACTGATTTCGCGAAACCACCGGCCAGTTGATCGTCGGACCGACACTATAGTCTGCCGGCAGATCGCGGTCTTTCCGATAGGATCCGACGAGGGTCAGATATCCGTCTCCCAGGCGCAGCCCGACGCTGCCGGTTGCCTGCGTGTAGGATCCGCTTGCGAGCTGCACCCCGGTAGGAACGGAACCGTCGAAGGTCTCGACCCGCTGGGACAGGGGAATCAAGGGCTTGCCGTCAGCCGACCAGATGCGGCGAAGGTCGAAACTGATGTTGATGGGACCCAGGTCGGTCGCGGTCATCTGCAGGAGGGCGCCCTTGTCGCCCGCGCTCGAGAGGAGTCCCGCGGCCCGGACCCGGGCCGGCCCTTTCAGAAACCATCCTCCCACCTGGAGCATCGCCTTGTGCTGGGTCCCGAGCGCCGCGGCGTCGACAGCGATATTGTCCGTCAGGCGCCAGGCGGTCGCGGCTTGATAATAGAAAGTGCTGGATGCGCTGATCGGGTGGTTGCGCTCCGTGTTTGCGAGCACGCCTGCGAAGACGTGGAAAATCCGGTGCCCGACCGGAGGCAGTGAATTGTTCCTGACGAAGAATCGCCGCTCCTCCCGGACGCTGCCGTTGGCTTGCTGGATGCGAAGGACGACGTTGTAGGAGCCGTCCGACAGAGCCGAGGTGTCGATTTCATTATTTCCCGCCGGATAGGACGATGAGCCAACAAGTCGGCCATCGACCAGCAGCTCAACTCGAGCGGGCTGGGGAAGGAACAGGATGAGCGGCGTCTCGTGGATCGCTTCCTGGTCGATCGACGTGTCGAACTGGGTCCCAACGCCGGCTCCAAGAATTCGCCGCTGGCCCGTGAACTCGTTACCGGGACTCCAGAAAAGGCCGGCCGAGTAGCGCAGGTCCTTTCGCTCGATTTCGCCGACCAGGTCGTCGACCACCAGCCCGAGCTTGGATGCAACCGACGTGTTTGCTCGAATGCGCGCACTTCCAAGACCGATGATCGTGCGATTCTGCAGGTTGTAGAAGTTCCGCTCGCCGATCGTGCCCGACGCGTTGAACCCGATTGCATTGGTCAGCGAGAGGGCCCCATCGGGCGCAGGAAGATAACCCTCCCGGCCAACTTGATTCACGCTCAGGAAGCGCGGATTCACGAACACGGAAACGCGGAACCGGTCTTCGTCATAGATGATTCCGACGACATCCGGCTCGACGACTCCGCAGAGCGACGAGCTCGAGCGCGAACAGGCCAGCGCCGCGTTGCTCGGAAGCTCTGCGGACAGTCCCGACCGAAGCTCTGGTCCGGCAATTGCCAGCGGTAGCATCTGAAGCACTTCGGAAGGGGTCTGGAACCGGAGGGATCCCGGCTTCGTGACCGCAAGCGTCTCTCCGACCTTCTTGTCACCGAAATAGACATCGACCAGCGCCGTGCGGGCGCTGGCCAGCTCATCGAATCCCTCCGGGGTCCCCGTCGTCAAGAGAGTGGCGCTGGCCATTTCGGCCATCGCCGGCGCATTTATGGTTAACGCGGCGAGGCAAAAAAAAGGGCGGAAGAAGCGCCGCATCGCCCTCACTCGGGGCCGGCAATGAGCGTCAGGGTACCGGAATAGGTCCCCGCCGTGGCGCTCGAAAGCGCCGAGGATTGGAGAAGGATGATCAGGCTCGCGCTGGTCGGCGGGCCGCTGTTGCAGCTTTGCTGGGTCGCGGAGCTGATCAGGCCGGTAAGCGGGACATTCGGGGTCAGTTGAGTACCGGAGCTTTGCCCGGTCGAACTGTTCCACTGCACGTCGAAGGCGAGCGTATTGCCGCCGGAGGTCAGGCGGAACGCGCCTCCTGGGCCCGTGCCAACGGCGGTGATGTGGTAGCCCCCGGTGTTCGTGTCCGAATAGAGGCAGAGGTTCTGGGCCCGGGTGGCATTGACGCCAAGGTTGGCGATCGACCCGAACGCGGCATCCGTGAGCTTGGTGATGCGGACCCGGTTGCTGGCCGCGGGCGCAGGCGAGGCCGCCAGCACCATTGCCAGCGTCCCTGCGAGGATAAACCTCATGCCTGCCGCGAGTTGCAACAATGGCGATTGGGCCGATCGCCCGGCGCTGCCCGGCGACTTGCCCGATCCGCGCTTCCTCATTGCAAGGGCGGTGGCAGCATATGCGTCGGCCGCCACGTCTCCCGCTTCATTCCGGCGCGACGACCAGCGTCAGCGTCCCGGTGTAGGTGGTCGCCGCCTGCATGGTCTGCAGGTTGGCCGAGCTGATATTTACGATCAGGCTCGCGCTGGTGGCCGGCCCGCTGGCGCAGTTCATGTTGGTCGCCGTCGAGGTCAGTCCCGTCAGTGCGGTCCCGGTCGAAAGGGTCGAACCCGCCGCCTGGCCCGAGCTTCCGGCCCACTCGACACTGTAGGGGACGGTCAGAGCGCCATTGGCCAGCGTGAACGCATTGGCGGTTCCACTGCCCGTCGCCGTCACGTTGTAGCCTTTGGTGCCCGTGTTGCTCCAGACGCAGACGTTCTGAGCATTGGAAGCACTGACCGACGGATCCTGGTTGGTGAACGAGACGTCGGTGAGTTTCGAAAGCTGCACGCGATTGGGGATCGAGGCCCCGATCGTGATCGAGCCGGTCGACGTCGCGCCGAGCGTTCCTTGAGTGGCCGCAAACGCGGTCCCTGGTATCAGCGCTGCGGCGACGCATGTCGCGCAAAGCCGACGAAACCGAGCATTCGTCATTTTCTGGTCCTCCACACGCGGATTGCTTAAAATTTGGTCCGTTTTGGAGGTAACATTCCGCCCGTAAACAAGCCGTTAAACGCGGCTGCGTTTCTAACTTTTCTTAATGTGGAGTTGAGGCTTGGTCGGATCCTGGACCGGGAGCAGAGAGGGTCGGCGTCTCAATCAGGAACGATGAGGACGAGCGTGCCGGCTTTGGAGCCGTCGTCCACCGGCCGGGTCACCACCGCGTAGCGCAAGCTTCGATCGATTGCCCTGAGGGTCGGGAGGGCTGCTCCTGATCGCGCCAAGGCGGCTTCCCTCTTGAAGGCCGGGGCAACGCTGACGCTGATCCGGATGACGGACCGGGAGCGTTCGCCCGGCTCGCCTTGTACGGGCTGGGCGAGGGCCGGGGTCGTCACTGTCGACAACAGGCCCAGGGCGAAGCGAAAGTATGCCGACGGCATCATGTTTGGGATCCCCTGGTCCTTCGCATCTTGGCTCCCAGCTGGTCACGGCAAGGATGACGCTCATTCAACAGAAGGGTCTTCGCTTCCCCCAAAACGTTAAAGCGGCGATTACCACTTGCACCGTTTTGGATCGAAATTCCCGCCGCTCATTGACACGAGGCACAATCGCTTTGTCCGGCCTCATGCATGTTCAGGCATGGTCAACGTTGTGCGCGGCGCAAAGTTGCCCTGGTGCATAGGGTTATTCATGCGCGTCATTGGAGGGGACCGGATGCCCGTGAACCGGGGCCCACCACCTGGCGCCATAACGGATCGAGTGGTCGATGACCGCCATCACAAGAAGGCCCGCCGAGCGGGGGACGCCTGACGAGCCTTCCAAGGTTCGGCACGCTTCCCGTGGGTTCGCGGAAACGTGTCCTAACGGCCTACGCCACGACACTTTCGCAAGTCTTGCCGCTTGCGCCGTTTCGGATGAAAATCGCGCAGGGGAAGGTCAGGATTGTGCGGGCCCGCGCCAATCGCATCCGCAGGAGAGGAAGTCAGGAGCCGGCAAGCTCAACGGCGCTGGCCAGGTAAGCATTGAGCGCCTCTCTGCCTTTCTCGGTCAGAAGCACGCGAAGGGATCTCGCGTCGGTCGGATGGGATTCGAGCTTGATCGCCTTCTGGTCCGACAAGTAATTCATCCAACGCAGGCCGGTCGCCTGTGAAACGCCGGACAATTGCGCCAGCCTGTTCATCGTGAGCCCTTCACCAGCCGTGTAGAGCACGAGCAGGATATCCCAGGCCGGCTCGCCGAACATCGCCTTGGCAAAGAAATTCGAGCGTCTTTGACGAAGAGCGAGGATCTGGCGAGCCTTCTGTTCGAGAATGCCGCCTTCGCTTCGAAGCCGTTCATAGAGTGCGCGCGCAGGTCCGCTTCCCTCGCCGGGCTCGTCGGCTTCTGAAAGCAATCCGAAGAGCCGTTTGGCGTCAGCCAAGTCGCGCCCGGTGAGGGTGACGGACTTCGCCGGGGTCCGTTCAGCGCTGAATCGGTCGTGGTTTGGGTCGGTCAATCGAATACCCCTGAGCCGGCAACGCGAAGCGCGGCACCTGTTGGACCGAGCATCAACGGATTAGTGGCCAGGAGGTTCGCAGGCGAGCATCTTGAATTGCAACCTAATGGCCCATTGTGGACGGCGCAAGACATTGATCCGGAGCGGATACGTCCGCTTAAGGATCGCTGTTTCCAGTTACGAAATGATCAGCTTGACGCCTTGCAAGCGAACGACGCGGCCGTCTTCAAAAATGGGCGCCGCGATGAGGCGCATCCAGCGCGTTTCTCCGACGACCGAGTGAATTTCCGCGTCCAGCGTGAATCCGTTGCGATTGCGGATTGCCTCCGAACGCAGGCGCTCCATGATCGTTCGGGATCTTTCCGAATAGAATGAGACACATTCATCGCGGGTGATCCTGGCATTCCGGTGGAGGCCGAAAATGTCGTAGACTCCGCCTGACCATGTCAGGCTGTTGTCGGAAAGATCACATTCCCAGCAGGCGGCATGATGGGCGCTTAAGGCTCCGACGGTCTTCGGCGGAACGGCTTCAATTGCCTCGGAATTGAGGATGTAGCCAAGCTCGAAGTGCCGGGTCAGTTCGTAGAGCGGCCAGCTACGGTGCAACAGAACCGGCTCCGGCGCTCGCCACTCCTGCACTCGAACTGGGATCATGGACGTTAGAAGTACGGTTCAAATCGCTGTTAGCAATGGGTAAATTGCCGTAGTCGCGCACTTGGTCAATTCTTCGACATCGTGGACAGGGCTCCCGGTCCTGAAAGGCCGCTACCGGCGTTCCCGTTTACGGATGTTCGATCAAGCGGACGATGATCTTTCGGCCGTTTTCATCGGTCCGTTCCACCTCCCTCCGGGAGGCGATCGGAGCTTGGCTCCAATGTTGCGCCGTGATCGAGACGGCGCGCTCGATTCGGACACTTGCGGTCGCCCGTCGAGTTGCCGGTCCGGCCGGTTGCGATCCGGCAATTTCGGATCCCGCGAGAAGGAGCATGGCGAGCACTGCAGGATTGTCGCTGCGCCGGCCTTTCGCGAACCCTGATTATCACTCCGCTTCGGAGCAGATTCGGAGGATCAACGACTCTGAACGAATGTATTTCTGGATCCCGCCAGGTCCCGAAATTCGGTCGTTGATTAGCCATGTCAGAGATCGCGTTTCGACGAGATCCGTCGTTTGAGGCCGCGGCCTTCGAGCTTCACTGCCGCAGCCGCTTCCTTCAAACCCGTCGAAGGTCAGAGAACGGCCGTATCGGCAGGGAGCATGTCGAAATAGGCGTCCATGCCTTTCCGCCCTTCCTCGGTCAGGGACAATAGGACAAGCCTGGCGTCGAGGCGGTCGGACTGGCGCTGAATGAGTCCCTCCTTTTCCAGCACCGCGATCCACCGGAGCGTCGTCGTTCCCGGAACGCCTGTGCGCTCCATCAGCCTCGAGATCTGTAGACGCCTTTGCGCGAGCGAGGCGACATAGAGCTCGAGGAGCATGTCCCACGCGGGATCGCTGAACAGGCCGGCACTGAAGATGCGTTTGCGGTCGGCCCTTGCCGCGATTGTCCGGCGAACCGAGGCAATCCTCGCGTATGGCGTCTGGGAGTGGCCCTCCGGGAAAGGCGCACGAAGGCCCTGGACTTCCCTGACGGCTTCCGCTGGCGAGAAGTCCCGGACGAATGCCCCACGGACACTGACATTGTTCACGTGGCTGTTCCTTTCGTTCACATCGAAAATGTGAAACCGGAATTAACCATG
>DASSFK010000442.1:0-3731 GCA_035694565.1 Sphingomicrobium sp. | reverse complement strand
AGGCCGTGAAGGTCAGCCAGGCGCTTTCGGGCCACGTGGAAGCGATCGAATCCATCCTCGGCCTGATCCGCGACATCGCGGGCCAGACCAACCTCCTCGCGCTCAACGCGACGATCGAGGCCGCTCGTGCCGGCGACGCCGGGCGCGGCTTCGCGGTCGTCGCCCAGGAAGTGAAGAGCCTGGCCTCGCAAACGGCCCGGGCGACCGACGACATCACCGCCAAGATCACCGCGATCCAGCAGGCCACCCGCCAGACGGTCGAGGCCAACGGGTCGATCCAGGGCACGGTCGAGGAGGTCCAGACCTCCGCCGATCGAATCCGCCAGGCGATGGAACTTCAGGCGCAGACGGTGACGATGATCACCGCCGCGGTCGACGAGACTGCGCTTGCGGCCGACTCGATGAGCTCGACGATCGCCGCGATCCGAACCGACACCGAAAATGTCGCCAAGGACATCGACCAGGTCGAGCAGGGCTTCGGCCGCTTCGCCGAGCAGATCTCCGACTTCACCTCGAAGACCAAAGAGTTCGTCGCTCGAGTCGCGGCCTAAGGGCGAAAGCGCGTCACCCCGGCCCAAGCGGGGGCCCAGGTGATTGTTTAAAGGCTCCGCTTTTCGCGGGAGTGACGAAACAAGGGTGCGGCGCTAACGCACGCCCGATGAACATCCTTGTCACTGGCGCGAGCCGCGGAATCGGCGCTTCGGCGTTTGAGCTTCTGAAATCCAGGGGCCACGACGTCGTCGGGCATTCGACCCGCGGCGGTGGCGGCCTCATCGCCGGCGACCTGATGGATCCCGCGGCCCCGCGGGCCATCTTTGACGAAGCGCTCAGCCGATTTGGTGGCCGTCTCGACGCGCTGGTAAACAATGCCGGCATCTACGAAGCCGTTGAGTGCGAGGCCTCGGATGAGGAATGGCGCGAAGGCTGGCGGCGAACGATCCAGATCAACGTCCAGGCTCCAGCCGACCTTTGCCGCCTCGCCGTTGCGCACTTCAAGGCGAACGATGGCGGACGGATCGTCAATGTCGCGAGCCGCGCGGGCTGGCGCGGCGACAGCCCCCAGCACTGGCATTATGCAACCTCGAAAGCCGGACTGATCGGCATGACCAAAACGATCGCTCGCGCCTATGCCGCGGACGGCATTCTCGCGTTCGCCGTCGCTCCGGGATTCACCGTGTCGGAAATGACCGAGGAATATCTCCAGGGGCGCGGCGGCGCACAGATTATCGCCGACATTCCGCTCGGCCGGGTCGCGAGCACGGCCGAAGTGGCCGAGGTCATCCGCTGGCTCGCAACCGAGGCCCCCGCCTCCTCGACCGGATCGACGATCGACGTGAACGGCGCGAGTTATGTTCGCTAGCATCGCCGCCGCGGCATTCGCTGCGGCGACACCCGCGACCATCGCCGAACATCAGGCCGCCTGCGCGGGCAAGGACGGCTGGAGCGATCCCGCGCCACCGGTGAAGATCTTCGCCAACGTCTACGACGTCGGCACCTGCGGGATCGTCTCGCTTCTGATCACCAGCCCTCGCGGGCACATCCTCCTCGACGGAGCGACGGCAGAGGCCGCGCCTTCAATCGCGGCCAATATCCAGAGGCTCGGCTACCAGCTTTCGGACGTGAAGCTGATCGGCGCGACCCACGAGCATTATGATCATGTCGGCGGAATCGCGGAGCTCCAGCGGCTGACGGGAGCAACGGTCATGTCGATGCCGGCGGCCTATGTGGCGCTGGAAACGGGCAAGGTCGGCGAGGACGATCCCCAGTACGAATTGCACCAGGCATTTCCGGCGGCAAAGGTCGGGATCATGCTTGCGGACGGCTTCGTCGTCCGCCAGGGGCCGCTCGCGCTCACCTCCCATTCAACGCCTGGTCATGCGCCCGGAAGCACCAGCTGGTCGTGGCGGTCCTGCGAGGACGGGCGCTGCGTCAGCTTCGTCTATGCCGACAGCGTGTCCGCGGTTTCATCGGACAGCTACCTTTTTTCCGATCACAAGCGCTACGTCGCGGCGTTCAAGGACAGCCTCAACAAGATCGGCCGGATGCAGTGCAGCCTGCTCGTCACTCCCCATCCAGCGGCAAGCAACCTCTACGACCGGCTCGCCGGCAAGGCTCCGCTGATCGACCGAAGCGCGTGCAAGGACTATGCGCGGCGCGGACGCGCCGCCCTCGATGAGCGGCTGGCGAAGGAGCAGTCGAAATAAGCTACCGGGTCACCCTCGCCTGCACCCGCGCCCAGGGCGAGGCGATCGCCGATTCGAAAGACCTGTTCCTCGCCAGCGATTCCCCGCCGGTCGTCGTCGCCGACGAGCCGGACGAAACGAAGCCCGACGATTGGGTGCTGCACGCCTATTTCGACGACGAGCCGACCGACGATGAATTGGCCGAGCTTCGCGGTCTTGGGACCGGCGAGCCTGAGATCGAGCATCTCGAGGATTCGGCCGATTGGGTGACCAGGAGCCAGCAGGGCCTGCAGCCGATCCGCGCCGGTCGCTTCTTCGTCCATACCCCGATGCATTACGCCGACCGTCCGGCGGAAACCGTCAATTTCGAGATCGACGCGGGACTGGCGTTCGGGACCGGCCAGCACGCCACGACGGCGGGCTGCCTCGGCGCGCTCGACCGGTTGGCCTCGTCGGGAGTGCAAATCTTGAACGTCGCCGATATCGGCACCGGCACCGGCCTGCTTGCCTTCGCGGCGCTTGCGCTTTGGCCGAGCGCGCGCTGCATCGCGACCGACATCGACCCGATCGCGGTCGACGTTTCTCGCGACAATGCGGCGATCAATTCCGTGAAGACCGGGCACGGTGCGGGCGAGCTTCTGCTCGCTGTCGCCGACGGCATGGACTCGCCGATGCTCGCCGCGCGCGCGCCGTTCGACTTGCTGATTGCCAACATTCTCGCCGGTCCATTGATCGAGCTTGCACCCGCCTTCTCCCAGGCGCTTGCGCCGGGCGGGACGATCATCCTCGCGGGGCTGTTGGACACCCAGGCCGAAGCCGTTGCGAAGGCTTATGAGGCTCAGGGCCTCAAACTCATCGATCGCGGCAATGGCGAATGGCCGGTCGTAGAATTGAATGCTCCTTAAAGCCGCTTTTCGCTTGCCTGCGAAAACAGCCGCTGCAATCCAAACCGCCCCGTCGCTTCGGAAGGCTTCTTGCACACATGATCCCAGTCCTCGCTGCTTTCCTTGCAACTCAAGCTGCGCCGGTGACCGCTCAACCGGCTCAACCGCCGAAGGCAGAGGCACAGAAGAGTCCGAAGAAAGACGAGACTCGGGAACCCGCGCAGCCCCTGTTCACGCCGACTGAGGTGAAGTCGACCGGCTCCGTCACGGTCGGCGGAAAACGCATCGCCTACCAGGCCGTCGCAGGCACTCTCGTCGTCCATTCCAAGGGTTGGGAAGACACGGACGCGCTCGAGGCCACCGCAAAGAAGGGCGACGACGAGGACGACGACAAGCCAAGGGCGGAATCGTCGATGTTTTACACGGCCTATTTCAAGAACGGAGTCTCGGCTGCCAACCGCCCGATTATCTTCCTGTTCAACGGAGGCCCCGGATCCTCGACCGTCTGGCTGCACATGGGCGCCTTCGGTCCGGTGCGAGTGGAGACCGCGGACGCGGTCCACACCCCGCCGGCGCCGTACGGCGTCGTCAACAACGACCAGAGCCTGCTCGACGTCGCCGACCTCGTCTTCATCGACGCGCCCGGAACCGGCTTCAGCCGGAT
>DASSFK010000441.1:0-12751 GCA_035694565.1 Sphingomicrobium sp. | reverse complement strand
TAAGTCCCGGTGTTGCCGCACAGATGAAGGGAAGCGATCAGGAACTCGGACTTGTTCTTGTATCGCTCCCGCGAACTATCGTGGTCGACGAGGATTTCGGCGTTCGGAACGGGCAAACCGGGATAGGTCACCATGCCCGGCTCGATGACATGGCTGACTTCGATGAACTGTTGCATGGAGAGGTTTCTTTCTGTCGAGGAGAACTTGTGACTGAGCGGCGCGATCCCGGCTGCAAGAGTCCCGAGCGCTATCGTTCCCGAATTGATGAGGATCTCGCGCCGATTGAGATAAGAGAGACCTTTGCCCATCAGCGTGACAGCTGGCCGGGGCGAGGCGATGTTAGCAGGGGAGAGCCCTGGAGATAGTGGTACGAAGGCGTTCGTGCCGCGGCCTCGACGAGCAGCAGTACCATTGCCACGCACGAAAAGGTGGCCGCGCAGGCGGCAAAACGGTTCTTCATTGTTTTTCCTGACTGGAGGCGAGTAGGTCGGCCGTTAGCCGTCGATGTCCCACCCTAGAGCCACTTTTCCCGAGAATTCGGTCTGCGGCTTTTCCTGGAGCGGGTGAAACCGAGCGGCCTGGACGTCGCGGAAGGCCCGCTCGATCAGGTTGCGGCGATAAAATGCGCCGCCCCCCGCAAGCTCCATCGCCTTGGTCACGGCGGCGATGCAGTGCCGCCCGACAAGGGTCCGGCAGGCCATCGCCGAACTTGTGGTCTCAGGTCCCGGGGCCGCCTCCTCCGCGAGCCTCACCATCTGCTCGTGTGCGAGGCGGGCCGAGAGAAGCTCGTTCTCAAGCTCACCCGCGAGCTGTGCCGTGGAGACGTTCGGCGCACGGCTGGCGGCTGCGCGCATCGCTTCGGAACGAGCACGTTCGGCGACCCCCAGGTAGGCAGCGTAAACGAAGGTAAACGCCATCTTGCTGATGACGTGGAAGAGCATGTGCCACGGACCGGCCTTCCGTCGTCCGCTGACTGCAGAATCCGGAAGGAAATAGTCGGTGATGACCACGTCGTTGGATCCGGTCCCGCGCATTCCAAGGACCAGCCAGGTCGGCTGGTGTTCAACGCCTTCGGCATTGAGCGGAACGGCGAAATGAAGGACGGTCGCCCCGTCTTCTGGATCGTCATAGACCGCGCTCGTCACAAGCATGTCGCCGATCACCGAGCCGCTCGCGAAGGGCTTGCGCGCATTGACTAGATAACCGCCGTCAACCTTGACCAAGGTACCACCGCTATTGAGCCAGTCGGACCCGCCGCTGGAGACCAGAATCAGATGCTCTGCGGCGACGCGCTTCAGAAGCGCATCGGTAGGCGCGTTCTGATGCTTCCATCGCCAGGCCGATACCGCGACGAGGTGGCAATGCATGGAGAAGGCAAGCGCGGTCGACCCGCAAGCCGACGCGATAATCCTTATTGCCTCGCACATTTCGGCAAGGCTGGCGCCGCCGCCGCCGAGTTCGCCTGGAACGAGGGCAGCGAAGAATCCTTCACGCTTGAGTGCCTCAAAACCCTCTGCAACGAACGTGTCGTCGCGATCGTGCACGCTCGCGTGGCGTTCGATCTCCTCGGCTATTCGTTCCGCCTTGGCCGGCCAGCTGAGCGTTGCGTCCGAAGCATTCAATGTCGATAGCATCCCGAAGCCCTTTCAAGAGCAGTTAACGATACGACGCGGTGACTAGAGTCTCGACTCGCAAGCGCTCTAGTTCAGCAACTGAAGTGCCCAGTACAGGAACTGAACTGGCCCGAACGTCACCACTATAATATGCTGACCGGCGAGCGGAGGAATAATGGGAGAGCGAACCTACGGGCAGTTCTGCCCGGTCGCCATGGCTGCAGACGTTCTGTGCACTCGCTGGACGATCGTCATTCTGCGTGAGCTGCTGGCGGGCTCGACGCGCTTCAATGAGCTTCGCCGAGGGATGCCCCGGATTTCGCCTGCGCTTCTATCGCAGCGGCTGAAGGATCTTGAGCATGCGGGGATCGTCGAGAGAAAGAGTGTGGCAAGCGACCCGGGACTGTTCGAATATTCCATCACTCCCGCGGGCCGGGAGCTCCGCCCCGTCATCGAGTATTTCGGGCGATGGGGACAAAGGTGGATCTCAAGCAAGCTCTGCCTCGAGCAGCTCGACGCGCAGCTGCTGATGTGGGACTTGCGCCGCAACATGCGGCTTGAGCCACCGCCCGAGGGCCGGCGCATCATCCAGTTTCTGTACAAGGATGCCCCGACGAAAGATCGCAACTGGTGGGTGATCGTAAATCCCGGCCAACCCGTCGACGTCTGTTCCATCGACCCTGGTTTCGATGTCGATCTGTACGTTGCTGCATCGCTTCGGACCATGACTTCCATCTGGATGGGCCATCAAAGCTTCGCGTCGGCAGTTGCAGAGGAAGGCGTCATTTTCACCGGCGACAGGCAGCTCGCCGGGCAGCTTCAGTCCTGGATGCTCTTGAGCCCGTTCGCGACTGAGGAACGACACGTAGCGTAGTGAGCCGGTTTCGGCTGGTTCCGGCCGTTAGCGTAGTGGCTGCCTTCGACCCATTCCTGCCATTAGCTGAGGGTCTGCTTACGACCCATTGCTGGGCGTTCGCTGGCCAAAGAAGGATTATTAACCATAGTCAATTAGCCCAAGGCGCGACGAATAGCTTCCTTGTGTGAGTTGATGATGGTTGAGGGTGGTCGCGTCTTGATCCTCGATGGGTGGCGCGGCTTGGCCGTGCTCCTGGTCCTCGCAGGTCACTTCACCGGATATTACTGGCTCAGCGGATTTGGCGTCGAGCTTTTCTTCGTCTTGAGCGGACGGCTCATGGCCAACGTGCTGGTGGAGCAGAGGCAAAACCTTCGCACGTTTGTCGGACGCCGTGTGATGCGAATCCTTCCGGCGTTGTCTGTCTTCATCGCGATAACGGTGCTGGTTGGAGCAGCAGCGGACGTACCTGCCCGGGAACTCAGGCAGAGCGCTACGGCTGCGGCGCTGTTTTTCAGCAATTATCTCGTGGGCAGCGACATTCTGACCGTCTTCCAACACACATGGTCGCTTGCGGTTGAGGAGCATAGCTACATTGCTCTCGCCGCGATTGTCCTGCTTGCGCGCGGTGACCCACGCAAATGCGGAAGCTTGGCCCTTGGCGTAGCGCTACTGATGATGATCATTGCGGGCGCACGGGCCATCCTGGGCGACGAGGGATGGCAGCTTTACCTTCGGTCGGAGACCCGCGGCGCATCCATTTTGGTTTCCTTCGCGCTCGCGACCTACGCGCGGCAAGTGGCCAACAGGATTCCACCATTCATCCTGCAATGGGCCTCGCCAACGGCTTTTGGGGCCGCGCTTGTTCTTGCCTGCTTGAATCTTCCAGCAACCATTTTCTGCACGATCGGAACCCTGTGCCTAGCGGTCAGCGTCAACCTCGTTGACCATTCGCACGAATGGGTCGGCCGGGTGCTTCGCGATTCGGTTTTACGCTGGTTCGGGCTCGTGTCGTTTTCCCTCTATCTCTGGCAGCAGCCCTTCTACGCAGCGCATGTGACAGGTCTCAGTGCGACAACAGCCGCACCACTCGCATTGCTGTTTGGCGTGGCGAGCTTCTACCTCGTCGAAAAACCAGCGCGGCGTATGTTCAGACGCCCGGATGCGGCTAATCCTTCACGCATTCGAACTGCATCTTGAGTGTCCGCTTTCCACCCATTGCGGACATTGGAGGACTGTCGAATGCGTTCGGCCGTACTTCTTCCGGCGAGTTGCAACCTCTTCCTCTCCTAGAGGTTTCCGTCCGTGACTTTCCCTATGGTGCGCTCGTCCCTGCCACGCTAAACACCGCCGCAGCCGGGGGCCTGTTCGGAAGCAACGCCTGACCGAGGGTAGTGGTGAAACGG
This sequence comes from Sphingomicrobium sp., assembly GCA_035694565.1. Lineage (GTDB taxonomy): Bacteria > Pseudomonadota > Alphaproteobacteria > Sphingomonadales > Sphingomonadaceae > Sphingomicrobium. Next base: position 8,879 of record DASSFK010000441.1, on the reverse strand, counting down.
CTGATTGCATTACTGGTTCTGACGTGCGCCGCCGCTTCGGCTGTCGCACGCCCCGCAAATGACCCAAACCTGCCCGTCGTGTTGAGGGCAGCTACGCTCGAACCCGGCCAATACGTCTGGGAATCGAGGAGTGCTTCGACCGGCCCCCTGTTTGTGGTCATCAATCTCGCGTCGCAGCGCGCCATGGTCTACCGCGACGGCGTTCTCATTGCGGCCTCGACGATCTCGACCGGCAGCAAGGATCGCGAGACACCGACAGGGGTGTTCCCCATCCTGGAAAAGCAACTCGTGCATCGGTCCAGCACGTACGACAATGCACCGATGCCCTACATGCAGCGTCTCACGTCGAAGGGCGTCGCATTGCATGCGGGCAATCTGCCGGGATTCGCGGCCTCGCATGGCTGCATCCGCCTGCCGACGGGCTTCGCCAAGCTGCTCTACGGAGCCACTCAGATCGGCACGCCGGTCATGATCACCGATTCAGCGCAGGTCGCCGAGCAGCAGCGGAGGATGGACGAGTTCGTGCGTGCCAACGATGAATTCGTCCGACAGAGGGAGGAGCAGCGGGCGATGGCGGAGCGAGCGCTTGCCGAATTCGAGAGGGCGAAGGCGGAGCACGAGGAGGCCGTGCGGCGACACAATGCTGAAATGGCGAAGCTCAAATCGGACGTTGCATCGAAATAGTTCTGCGTCCGCTTTCCACCCATTCCTGCCATTAGCGACGTGTCTGCGTTCGGCCCATTGCGGACATTCGGTTTGCATGTAGGCTAGGCGCGTGAGTGCGCCTTCCAAGCGACTGTTTATTGTTGGAGCAATGGCGCTCCTGTCGTCGTGCTCGCCACCCGTCATCGATATCGCCGTCGAGAAGGTTGACGGACGGATGCTTCTGCGGCTGTCGCAGGATTGGGGTCTGATTTTCAGCAACAGGGAAATTCCGTGCGTTCGCGAGGTTGGCCTGCATGAACCGGAAACCTACGACCGAGAAAAAGCGGCTTGGCTAATCGAGGCTAAGGGCGACGTTCAATGTCTTGATCTCGCGTCAGTAGTCGTTGGTGAAGTGCCAAAGGGCTGGCAGGAAGTCGTCCGGCTAACTGCGGTTAGCGGGCGGACCTACGCAATTAGGGCGCACGGCATCGGCTGGGGCGAAACCAACGTCAGATTCTGACATCGGAGCCGTCGCCGGAAATGTCCGCTTTCCACCCCATTGCGGTCACTTGGCCGAGTGTCTGCTTTCGACCCGTTCTGGACATTTGACGGGTCGACCTAGATTTCTCGCCCAGATTGTCCCGTTGTCTTCCGAGCGCCTTGACTTGCGAGCCGGGACAAAGGCAGCTTGCCCGAGAGCATCCGCTCGAGTTCCAAGGGGGGAATACAATGTTTTGTAAGGTCGTTACCGCGTCGTTGTTGCTAGTCGCGGCTCCTGTGTGTGCCCAAACAATCGTCAGCCCCACACAAGTTCAAAGTCAGAATGTTGCGGTCATTCCGCAGCAGGCCGTGGGAAACGTGATGCGCTCTGGTGCGCCGGTTCCGGTCGTACTTTCCGAAGCACTTACGACGAAGGGCAAGCGTCTGAAGGTCGGTCAGCGCGTGCAACTGGAGGTTGCTCAAGACGTGTTGCTCAACGGGCAAGTTGCGATTCCTGCGCGGAGTCCTGTTGAGGGAGTTCTGACAGAGGTGCGCAACAAAGGGATGTGGGGTAAGTCTGGCGCTATCCGGCTCCATATCAATTCCGTGAACATTAACGGTGTCAATATCCGCCTCAAAGGCGATATGGACACTCGAGGTGAAACTGGCACTGCAGGCGTTGTTGGCGCTCTCGTGGTTCTACCGGTTGCGGGCTTTTTCGTAACCGGCACCAGCGCAGAAATGCCACTCAACATGCCTGGGCGAGCATTTCTTGATCAAGACATTGCGCTGGCGCCTGCCATCTGATCTTCAGAAGAGAATGTAATCAAACGGCACAGCGTAAGGATAGGAATAACTTCCCTTACGCTGTGCCGATAGTTCGGCCGGGAAAAGCTTTCCGAGCTGCGCGAAAAGACGACGGACTAAAGTCCACTTTCCACCCAAAGCAGACATTAGAACTTCCGATCGAGTGAATTGTTTTGCCGCCCATGGAAAACGAACCCGAACAGGAAGCGTTATTCGAGCTGCAAGACGACAAAGATGGTTGCGTTTGGGCTTGCTCGCTCGATGGCAGACTGGACGTATGGTGTCAGAACCTCGGGCCGGCCACACCGACGCCAGACGCGCATCACCTAGCAACGGGTCGTCTTCTTTAGCGGCGGGAAGGTCGCAGCTACCTGTCAGATGTAGGGATGACGGCATTCACTTCGTTGATCGGCTCTGCCCGGAAGCCCACATAGGCCAGCGCCGCGGTAAACAGCACAATTACGAGGCTTATTGCAAAACAGCCCCGACGGTTCGTGCGAACAGTCGATGACTGCGGCGGGTCGCTTTGTGTCATTGCATCCCGCTGCGTTAATTTGTCAGTCAGAACAATAAGATACTTTCCCTAGGCTGCATCGGGTGTCGCTCGCTTGCGGTGAGTGCTGCCCGGTACTTGGAGAGATCCCGGAACCTGGCCGCTTCTAACTTTCGGTAGCTGTCGATCGTTACCTGCGAAGAGTACCCGTGTTTGGAGGCTCGCCGTCTCGTTGAGCGACGCGGGCGGCGGGCCTTATCGTGAAGGCGGTTTCGGGACTCACTCTCAGCCCAAGGGACAGTCTAGCAAACCGAGCCGCCTTCAAGATTCGACTTCCGGCTATTTGGCTGAGGCGTCCCGGGTTGGAGCAGACAAATGCGCGACCTCGCTAACCAATGTTAACTGGTTCATCATTCTTGCCGTTGCGTAAGGATGTGTGGGCGCTTGGTTGCGGTAGATTCGACACCTCCAAGGACCAGGCGTTCCACATTCTCCCGGAGGCCGTCCTGGCGCTTTTCACGCGACCGTCAAACAAGCCCGATCGCCCTCTCTAAGGATGTTCGCCATTCATGATCATTTGCGTGATGCTTTGCAGCACGGACCTCTTTTCCTTGGGGCAGTCTCGCGATGACTGACGGCGAGCCGTTCATCGATTACTACGATATTTTGCAGGTTCAGCCGTATTGCGACGCGAAGATTCTCGAGTCTGCCTATCACTACCTGGCAAAGATGTATCACCCGGATCACGCGGGAACACCTGACACGACGAAACTGAATAAGGTGATCGAGGCGTACAGGGTCCTTCGCAATCCCAAGAAACGCGCTGACTATGATCGACTCTATGCGAGCATCTACAAGGACGAACGGCAACGAGCTTCCATCAACGACGGAGCGGAAATTGACGATCAGGTCGCACTCGACGACGCGGACGATCACGCCAAGATTCTCATGTTTCTGTACAATCGGAGAAGAGAGAATGCTCAGGACGCGGGTGTCGTAGGATTCTATCTCCAGAATATGTTGCACTGCTCAGATGAGCACTTTGAGTTTCACAAATGGTACCTGAAGGAAAAGGGTTTCATTGCGATCACAGAACAAGGGACGCTCGCAATAACCATTCAGGGCGTTGATCACGTGATCTCGATGTCGCGAACTACGAGGGTCGAGAAATTGCTGATTGCTCAGTCAAGGGATCCCGACTGACGACTTGCCGGTCCCGTCAAAGGATCGGGTACGCCGCACCAGCTATGCGCAGAAGGGCCATGGTTTTCCAATCAGGGTCAGCGCACAACAATCAGGGCGCCGGCTCCGAGCATCGAACCGCTGCCAACGCGGTTGAGCCAGGCGAGCCGCTCGGGCGTACGGAACCAACGCGACCCATTTCCGGCGAGGATCGCGTAGGCGCCCATGCCCAGAAGGTTTGCGCAGAAGATGATCGCAAGGATCGCCGCGGCGCTGGATCGATCGAGCAGACGCAAATCGATGATGATTGGCATCATGCTCGCGTGAAAGAGGATGGCCTTCGGATTGCTGAGGCCAACTGTCATCCCCAGCAGAAAATGGCTCTTAGAACCGCTCGCCTTCGCGCTGTAGACGGCGGGGGCCCGCCACATCCGAATGCCAAGCCAAATGAGGTAGGCCGCACCGGCAAATTTGATGATCGTGACCAACCAGACGGAGCTGGTCATCAATGTCGCCAGGCCCAGAAGCGCAAGCGCTCCAAGGATGCAGTCCGCAATCGCTATTCCGGCGGCCATGAGCAGGGCCGGCTTCGGGCCTTGCGAAAAACCTCTGCCAGTCACAGAAATCATGGCCGGTCCCGGCGTGGCGACTGCCAGCAGCAGCGCCAGTGCGTAGGCCAGGAGGGATGCCGAAGTCATCGGATGGCTCCGTCAGGCCGCTTCCACCACCTTGGGCGGCGCCATGCCCTTTTGCGTAAGTTCCGAGATCGCCTGCTCGTTCTTTTTCAGGTGCGCCAAGCCCATGCCGCGAAGGACATGATCGGCCTTGGTGAATTGGATGTTCGTGTAGCCGATGATCTCGACCAAATTCCCCCAGGGATCGCGGAAATCGAGAAATGGCCCGGGCATTATCTCAATCCCGGCTCCAATGATGGCGACGCGGGCCGCCTCCTTGTCCTCGACGACCAGCCCGAAATGGCGGCCCCCAGTTTCCGATGGAACATCGACCTCCTGAAGCGCCAGGAACTGGTCGCCGAGGTCGATGAAGGCCATTCCAGGCTCACGGCTTCGAAGATCGAACGTGAACAGCTTCGAATAGAAATCGAGCGCTTCGTCGATGCTGCCGACTTCGATCGCGACATGATTGAAGCCGACGAGGCGAGGCTTGGTCGATACGGTCATGAGTCTCTCCATTGCGAATGGTTGAGATGCCTCATAGAACCTCAACCAAAGTTGAGGTCAAACGATGACCGATCAAAAGATTATCGATCGTCATAAGCTCCTTAGCGTAGGCGAGGTCAGCGAGCGGGCGGGCGTGGCCGTGTCGGCAATCCATTTCTACGAACGCAAAGGCTTGATCAGCAGCCTGCGCAACTCGGGCAACCAACGGCGCTTCTCGCGGGATGTTCTTCGCAGGATCGCAGTCATCCGGGTGGCTCAGCGCACTGGCATGCCCCTTGCCGAAATCCGCGACGCACTCGCCCGACTGCCCAATGAACGGACACCGACCGCGAGCGACTGGCGCTCGCTGTCGAACCGGTGGCGCGATGAGTTGGACAGCAGGATCGATGCCTTAGTGAAGCTTCGCGACCAGCTCGATGGCTGCATCGGGTGCGGCTGCCTATCGATCGTCGCCTGTCCATTACGTAACCCGGGCGATCAACTGCGCCTACAAGGCTCGGGCGCACACTGGCGAAACCAAGACTAGGTTCGATCCTCGGACGTCCGCCTTCGCCCGTTGCAGACTTAGCGGCCTACGTCTGCCTTCGACCCATTGCGGACTTCAGCGCCCGCCGACAAAATGGCCGGATGAAGACCGTTTCAATTATCAAGGGCGAGGATCAGTTCATGCGTCTCGCTCGAGCCATCTTGCAATTTGGAGCTTGGCTCGTTCTCGCCGTCGGCATGGCGGGTTCGGGCAACGCGCTGGCGCAGGACTCTGCGTTGATCCCCGACACCTCGATTCCCATACCTACGCCTCAGTTCGACAAGTCAGGCGCGTTGGTCATCCATGCCTCGCCAAATTCCTCCATGCACGATTTCGATTACCTGGTCGGGACATGGAAGCTGCGCAATCGCAAATTGGCCTCGCGCCTGACCCACTCAACGCAGTGGATCTCGTTTGAGTCGCGGGTCGAGATGCATCAGATACTCGATGGCCTTGGCAACATCGACAAGTACACGGACCAGGCCTCCGGAAAGCCTTATGAGGGAGTCGCCCTGCGACTGTTCAATCCGTCGACCCGCCTTTGGAGCATTTATTGGGCGGACAGCAGTTCCGGGTCGCTCGATCCGCCGGTTGTAGGATCTTTCGAGAATAAGATCGGCCATTTCTTCGCCCGCGACAAATATCGCGGCACGCCGATCATCGTTGTTTTTCGCTGGGACGTTCGCAATCCTGATCGGCCGATCTGGAGTCAGGCCTTCTCAACCGATGAAGGCAGGACCTGGGAATGGAATTCGATCAACGTGTCCGAGCGGGTTCCCTGACAGGATGGGACCGGGCGGGACTTACGTAGTCGTTACTTTCGTCACCGGAGTGCTGCTCTTCCTCGGGTGGTTCTACGCGACTGCTGACAACCTGCGCTCCGGCGTAATGTTCAAAAAATCTCTGTTGCTGTTTGCTCTGCCGATCATCTTGTCACCAGCAGCTCTATTCCAGTTTCCGCTGGGCATGTGGGTCTTGGTTGCGTGGGAAGAAGTACTGAAAGCATTCGCGTCCACGCGGGAGCGGAACCCCATCGACAAGTTTTGGCTCGTCGCCCTCTTTGGACTCTGGGAGCTGACCATAGACAAGCCGTTTTGGGGCTTCGTTCTTGCTCGATCCGAGCAAGGCTGGGACCGTCTGGCTTTGGTGGGATTCTTATGCGCGACGGCGCTTCCGGTGCTGATGCACGCGGTGACAGCCGCAATTTACGCATTCACGTTCGAACGGCGTCTCTGGGCCGCTTTTATTGCAAGTTGGGTCATCCATGCGACGTTCAACGAGGCAGCCAGCTATTTCGGGCTGTCGCTAGCAGCCGCGATAACCGAGACAGCCATCCTGGTCGCGATCTTGATGGCGATCTTCAGCCGTCAGCGGCGGCTCACGACAGTCACTGGCTGCTAACGACCGCTTTCGGCCGCTGGGAGGCTAGTGGCTGCGGACATCAGCCCGGCATCACTGGGGACTGTCGTCATACCGAACCCAGCACTTATTTCGCCAGACGAGTCTTTCATGATGCGCCTCCCACGGGCTGAACTCCTGCTCAAAGAAGTCTCGGGTGCGGGCTTGGTAGTCGCATTCGGCGACATTCTTGCGGACTGATACGCAGTTAGGGTTTCGCGTTTCGACTGTCGGAGCGAACTCGACATATCGTGTCCCAGTTCGCGTAAGATCCGTTAGCGGACCGAGGGCGCGGGATACTTCATAGGCATGCACGTCGGCTGATGACGGCAGGGCGGCACCGAGGAGGAAAAGTGGAGATAGCACGGCCCGTAGTTATCACGGTCCTGCCAAACGCTCCAATGTCCGCTTCCCGCCCAAAGGGACATTCCAGATACCCTATGTCAGGCAACCTAGAGCTTTCGGATCACCCCGTCCGAGCTTGCCACCCGCATCCCAAACTTGCGGACCGTGGTCTTGCTCTGCGCTGCCTTGCCGCCCGGCAACGGCGTGATCCACTGCTCTACGGCCAGGTTGCCCTTCATCCTGAACTTGAAAAGAAACTTGCCGCCCGAAGTCTCGACGGTCACGGGTCCAACAGCTTGGGACATCGTTCCCGAAAATCGTCCGGGACCAACGCGCCGCATTCGCCACTCGCGCTGCAGCGTTGGCTTGCCTTGCTCCATGACTTGTTGGACCAATGAAAGCGTCCCGTCGGATGAAATATAACCCCGGCCAAGGGTCCGTGACCGGAACGGTTTCTTCATCACGACTTTGACGAGGCTGACCATCTCGGTCCGGCCTTCAAAAAATCGCAACGGCTCATTGGCTTGATCGGCGGTGGCGGTAGCGGGAGACAGGGCAAGCGAGACAAGGAATGCGAACGCGGTCAGTGGCGCCCCGATGGCGGTGACGTTGTTTCCGTTCACGTTGGTTACAATGCGCCAAGCGGTTAAGCTTTCCAAGGCGCCAGCCGCCTTCTCCGGTTGTGTCAGCCTTCCATCCAACACTCAGCTTGGTGGTGACGGTCCCGAAAGCCGCACTGTTCGCCTATTTTCTTGCGGAACTCTAGGTTCGCTTTGACCCATTGCGGTCATTAGTTCGGACGGCCATCTAGACGCCGATGGCCGACCATTGTTGCGCATCGAAGGGACAAGAACTTGAGAAGCTGGCGAGGCAGGCCGATCAGCGCCGCGTTCTCGTCACCGTTCTCGTCATCAATGCAGTGATGTTCATCCTTGAGTTCGGAGCCGGTGTCATCGCTGGCTCAACGGCGCTCATGGCTGATGCAACGGACATGCTCGGCGACGCCTTGGTCTACGCAGTCAGCATCTACGCCCTGGCGCGGAGCGACCGCTGGAAGGCGGGCGCGGCGATGTTCAAGGGAGTTTTCATCCTCGCGCTCGGCGTAGGCATCGTGGTGAACGTCATTGCCAAGGTCCAGAGCGGTATTCCGCCATCATCGACACTGATGCTGACCGTCGGCGGATTGGCCCTGATCGCCAACCTCATCTGTCTGAGGCTGCTCTGGCGGTTCCGAAGCCTCGATGTGAACATGGCCAGCACGTTCGAGTGTTCGCGGAACGATGTAATCTCCAATTTCGGCGTTCTGGTCGCGGCGGGTGCCGTCGCACTCCTGAACTCCCCGTGGCCTGACATCGTCATCGGTTCGGCGATGGCGGCTCTCTTCCTCCGGTCATCTCTGCGTGTGATGGCGGATGCTGCCCCGCAGCTGCGCGCTGCCTGACGTCCGTTTCCACCCAATGCGGACTTTGGCCCGTCAATGGCCTCCCACTTCTCCGCCGGTTCCACGCTGGCTTGAATCTCGGTGACGCCTCCTTGAAATTGAATTGCCACCAACGTTCCGCATGCCTGGGGCTGCTGCGGGCGGGAGCCGAGGGCGTCCAGCGACAAGGTTGCGATCCGCGACCCGTTGACCCTGAGCGGCGCCGTCGCTATGTGGCCGCTCGTCCGCGGGGCTGCGATCTCGTTCCCCTGACGGGCAGAGCTGAACATTGCTCAGAGACGTGAAGGCCGGGTGGCCCGAGGCCGCCAGGACTTCGCGCTTTTGCTTTGGGCAAAGTAACCGCCGGGTCTTCCGGCAACATAAAGGTGAAGGGCTTCATGC